>NZ_JCBCUW010000025.1:0-89455 GCF_059862525.1 Pseudomonas sp. MF08875 | reverse complement strand
GGGCGAACTTCGGCCAGCACTTCACCCCGCGCATCGGCAGCGAAGTGCTGGTGGACTTTTTCAACGCCGACATCGACCAACCCGTGGTGGTCGCCCAGCTCTACAACGGGGTCGCCACACCGCCGTTAGCGGCCTCCATCAGCGGCGTGCACACCCAGGTGCTGGACGGCCAACCCGCCAGCCAATGGCAGTTGGACGACAGCCCAGGACAACTGCGCCAGGGGTTGCTCAATGACACCGCGCAGAGTCGCCTGGCGTTGGGCTACCTGGTGGCCACCCAAGACACCCAGCGCGGTGTCTACCTGGGCCGGGGGTTTGCCCAGTCCACCGGCGGTTGGGGACAGGTTCGTGCGGGGGATGGCCTGCTGCTGTCCACCAGCCTGCAACCCCGGGCGGGTTCGACCCAGATGAATATGGAAGCGGCCCGAGGCCAGTTACGCGGCGCCATCGCCGCCGCCGAGCGGCTCGACCAAGCCGCCCGGCAGGCATTGGCAGGTGCCGCAATGGCGTCTTGCACCGCGGCCTTGAGCGAGGCGCTCGACCCTCAGGGCGACGCCCGCTACCCCGCCCGGGTCAACGGCCAGGACGCCACCCAACCCGGCAGCGGTTTACCGGTAGAACGCTTCGGCGCCCCGCACCTGGTGCTGGAAACCCCGGCCGACCTGCTCCTCGCCACGCCCGCCAGCAGCAACGCCTTTGCCGCGCAGCAGCTGCAACTGACCAGCCAGCACGACCTGCACCTAAACGCCGGGCACAACATTGCGGCCATCAGCAGCGCCAACCTGCACCTGTACACCGGCGAAGGTGGGGCCAAGGTCATCGCCCAGGAAGGGGCGGTCGGCCTGCAAGCCCACGCCGAGCGCCTGGAGCTACTGGCCGACCAAGGCGCCACCTTCACCGCCACGGCGGGGCGCATCGACCTGATCGCCAAGGACACCCTCGTCCTCCAAGCGGGGGCCAGCCGCATCACCCTGCACGGCGCGGATATCACCTTTGCCTGCCCCGGGGTGTTCAGCGTCAAGGGCAGCGAGCATCCGTTGCTGAACGGGGCAAACAACCAGCCGCAAATACCCGCACTGCCCAGGTCTCAGGCCATGCCGGGGCCGGCGGCGCAGTGGGTGGCGGTGAACTATCGAGATGAGCAAACCCGTCAAGGCATTCGCGAGGCGGATTATCAAATTCAGCAACACAAGGGCCCCCAACACGCCGGCAACTTGAAGCCCCAAGGCGACGCCCGCCACGACAACGTGCCGCCGCAGCAGGTGGCCCATGTGAAATATCGGTTGCCGCTCGGTGAGAACGAATCAAACCGCGCGGCCCCCGAGGACATCGCCAAAGTCACCTCCGTTCAATCGAGAGAACGTTCATGAACCAGATAGTCAAAAATGATTCGGGCACCCAGGTTCCCGCCGACGACGTCCGTATCGCCCTGGCCTATGTCACGGGGGCGCCCGAGAGGTTGTTCGACGCCAGCATCGACAGCGCCCTCTGGCTATGGGAAGCCATTCAAGGGGATTTCAACCAGGACCGCAGCACCGGGCAAATCGCCTTCGACGCGGCGATTTCCATGGTGCCGCTGGTGGACCAGATCTGCGACATGCGCGACTTGGTCGCCAACTGCCGCGAACTGCAAAAAGACCACAGCAACACCTGGGCCTGGGTCGGCCTGTGCCTGACCCTGATCGGCCTGTTTCCGGTGCTCGGTTCCCTGGTTAAAGGTGTGCTGAAAATCTTCTTCCTGTTTATCCGCCGCTCCGGTGGCCATGCCGTGGAGAAGGCCGTGGACGAGGCGATGACCTGGGTCATTACCTTGCTGCGTAAAAAGGAGGTGATGACGTACTGGGATGCTCTCAAGTGGGGCCAGGTGTTCAAGGAACTGGCTGACGCCATCAAGAAGGTGCGCAATCAGATAGACGTCTTGAGGTTACTGCACGCCTTCGACCGGGGCATTGCCCTGCTCAACACCTTGCTGGGCAAAGTCAAATACGTCCCTGGGGCCGCCGCCAAGGCCGAGCAAACCCTGAACATGGTCAAGGCCGTGCGTTTGCAAGCCAACGCCCATATCGGCAAAGCCCTGCAACCGATACGCGACGCCCTCGACATCGTGATCCGCCGGTTGGAAATGGAAGACCTGATGCAGCATCGGGCGATCCTGAACACGGTGAATGTGCACTTTCACGGCGGATTGCCCGAGGCACTGGCGGTGAAATTGATGCGGGATGCGAAGCCGTTGCCGGGGTGGTTGAGTCGGGGGGAGCCGGGGGTGTTTAAACCTCTGGATCTGGAGGATGGCATCAAGATCGTCAATAACGAAGCAAAGAATGGGTACCCCGTTCTAAATGCAAAACAGATCCAAACCTTCGCCGAAGGGATGAAGGCAGTTGAACTGGTAGGCCCCCTACGCCTTTACCGCATCATAGGCCCCGGCAGTGTCGCCGGCGCCCAGGACTGGGTCACGGAAGCCGTGTTCAAGCAAATCATGGATTCAGCCAACCCCAAATCTGCCTGGCGCAAGTACCTGGCAGTGTGGCCGGACTGGAACGTCAACGGCCAGTTCGTGGTGTACGAACTCAAGGCCGGGGAAACCCTCAAGGTCTGGAAAGGCCCCGCTGCGTCCCAGGTCAAAGCGCCCAAGGCTGGTTTGCCGGATCGCTATCTAGAGGGCGGCTGGGAGCAAATCAAGTTCGATGCCAAGTTCATCCGCAACAGCGCCGGCGAAAGCACCGCTGAAGCCTTCGACACCCTGACCTACTACCGCGTGGATCGCCAGACCGGTCGCATGGAACCTGCCCCGGACATGAACTACGAGCGTTACAAGAACCTGTCGCCACAAGAACAGGAGTTCTATGAGTGCCTGCGTGAAAAAATCAATCACCCCGCCATCAGCGGCCCCTTTGATACCACCTGGGGCATGACCGACTTTGATACCCAACTTAATAACGTGCGCCTCGGCCTACCCAACTTGCCGGGACAAATTACGGAGTTTAAAAAATGAATCCGCTTTATCCGATGACCCCAACTTATCACCTGTCCCTGTGGCAGAAACGCCAAGCGGCAATGCTCTATTACTACTCGTCGCAAAGTTACTTGGACGCGTTGTTGCCGAAGATCGACGAGTTGATCGTTATGGCTGAGATGCTTTTGGAGCGCCGTTCGATTCTCGACCCCCTGATGGTCAGCGAACGCTGGGGCGTGCGCGATACCGCAGCCAACTGGAGCACCGGTGGGTTTCCAGCCTTGATCGAGTACAGGGAAAACACCATGTGGGATATGGCCAAGCGCGCCGACCAGTGCTACGGCATCACGGGAACCAATCAATGCGCCCATATGCTGGGCGAGTTTTCAATGCAATGGGCCACTGCAGAACAGGAGAAAGCGTTTCGCGAGCAGGCTGAAAAGGTATTTGCGTACGGATTTAAAATTGATGGTGTCGCTCGTCGGGGTTGGCGAGACACCACTTTTTGGTTCATCTGGGAGGAGGCCAAAAATTATTTTCCTCGTTTGCCTAAGTTCAAAGTGCATTTGGATATTGAAGGCGAGACCAAAAAAATTCCTCCGCGTACGGGAGTCTATGTACCCCAGGATGACCCATATGGAGCCTTACAATTTGGCTGGACGGGTGGTGGCGTAGGTATGTTCAAACCACTAGAACCGTGCAGAACTTTCAATGAAATTGGGTTAGATGCTCTAAAGACTATCGGCCGGGCAGGGCTGTGGGGCGACGAAGCCGCTTTAATGAAGTTTATGCAGCAGGAACATTACACACATATCTTTCCAGAGCCTAAAGAGCCGGCTTACTACCAAGTAATGAACAAGGCCTTCACTTACCGCCCCTGCAAGTGGTACTTCGTCGAACTTCTCGAAGGTGAGTTTGAAGACAGCGACCCCGACGCCATGGCCGACGCGCCGGGCAGCGAACCGCAGCACCCGCCGCGCAAAGCCAGCGGCGAGCCGTGCCCCCACGCCGGTTGGTGGTTCAGCCCCGCCCGTGAAGGTTCGCGGCAGTATTTCCGTGATGGCGCAATTTTTCCCAAGCTGGAAGGCGACTACGGCTACACCTTCTGGCTCTGGAGCCCGGATCAGTCCAGGCCAACGCTGTGTTGAGCCCGATGCTGGCAATGCGGGACACCTGCTTTGTGGGGCTCCCAGACCCAGACGGCTTTCCACGGGGGGGGAGCTGGAATGGGCACGTTGACGACACAATCACGCCAGGTTTTGCACAAAGCGCGCAAAATAGAGTGACCTGTGAGTCACAAAGCGCATCTTCACTGTATCGTGTGAAACGGGTAGGCGGTCGCCGGGCCTTTGCAGGGTCGATTTCCATGGGCACGGCAACCACTCGCGGCGCGTTTCTCATGTCGTGAAAGCCCCCGTTTATTGTCAGCACCGCACCCCCCGTGGCGCGGTGTTTTTCAGTTATCTGAGTATTGGGAAGCCACAATGATTGGCATAAAAAGCATCGCCAGTTACGTGCCAGCGAGTGGGCTTGATAACTACGCCCAAGGTGCAAAATTCGAGAAGGATGAAGAGTTCATCCTCGGCAAGATCGGTTCGGCGTTCCTGCCGCGTAAGGACGCCGACCAAGAAACCTCCGACCTGTGTGTCGAAGCCGCCCGGGCGTTGTTCGCCAACAACCCTGATTTGCGCCCTGAATCCATCGACGTGCTGATCGTCGTCACCCAGAACGGCGACGAAGAGGGCCTGCCCCACACCGCGGCCATCGTCCAGGACAAATTGGGCCTGCCGACCAACGTGGCGGCGTTCGATATCTCCCTGGGCTGCTCCGGCTACGTCTATGGCATCTATGCCATCAAAGGCTTCATGGAAGCCACCGGGCTGAAAAACGGCCTGCTGATTACCGCCGACCCGTACTCGAAAATCGTTGACCCCGAAGATCGCAACACCACCATGCTTTTTGGCGACGCCGCCACCGCCACCTGGATGGGCGAAGACGCGGCTTGGCAGTTGGGCAAAGCCAAGTTCGGCACCGACGGTTCCGGTGCGCCGCACCTGAAAGTCAGCGACGGCGTGTTCTATATGAACGGCCGCCAGGTGTTCAACTTCGCCCTGCTTAAAGTGCCGGCCCATTTGCACGAGTTGCTCGCCGAATCCAGCCTCACGCCCGACGACATCGACGCCTTCTGCATCCACCAGGGCAGCGCGGCCATCGTCGACGCCGTGGCGCGGCGTTTTGAGGGTGAGCCGCAGAAATTCCTCAAGGACATGGTCGAGACGGGCAACACCGTGTCCTCGAGCATTCCACTGCTGTTGGAAAAGCACGTGCTCAACGCCGACTGGCAGCGTGTGGCCATCAGCGGCTTTGGCGTAGGCCTGTCCTGGGGCTCGGCGATTCTCTATCGCCCTTGAGGGCTTGAACCCGCCCCTCACAAAAACGCCCATGGCCGCAAAAGCCCTGGGCGTTTTTTTATGGCTTGGCCTGTTGTGGGTCTAGCTCTGTGGAATGTGCTCTTTTGGAATATGTCGCTCCCACAGCGTTATCCCCCGCAGAGGTGTTTGGTTGCCCGATTCCCCTGGCTAAATCCTTGAAAAGCAAAGGGGTGGCACCTTGCTAGTAAAAAAAATCAAAAAAGCCCTCAAGCAACCTGCTTTCACGACGATAACTATTACGAAGGTTCTCTAGGCCACACCCGGCGGTTGCCAGGGCCGGAAGCCGCAGTATCCAACCAACGAGGAATTCGTCATGGCTTTATCAGTAAACACCAACATTACATCGTTGACCGTTCAGCGGAACCTGAACAAAGCCGGCGATGCCCTGGGCACCTCGATGACCCGTCTGTCTTCCGGCCTGAAAATCAACAGCGCCAAAGACGACGCCGCCGGCATGCAGATCGCCAACCGTCTGACCTCCCAGGTCAAAGGTATGACTGTTGCGATCAACAACGCCAACAACGGTACTTCCATCGCTCAGACCGCTGAAGGCGCGATGCAAGAATCGACCAACATTCTGCAACGTCTGCGTGAGTTGGCCCTGAACTCCGCGAACGGTGACAAAAGCCAGGCTGACCGTGACTCCCTGCAACAGGAATTCACCGCCAAAGTGGGCGAGCTGACCCGTATCGCTGCTACCACCACTTTCGGTGGTCGTAACCTGCTCGACGGTTCCTTCCAGAACGTTGGCTTCCAGATCGGTTCCGACGCTAACCAGACCATCTCGTTCGGCATGAGCGACATCAGCGCCACTGGCCTGAAAGGTACTTACAGCGAAGCAACCGTTGCTGGTTCGTTGACTTCGCTGTCGGCTTCGGTGACTGGTAATCCGGTTACTCTGCCAGGTGGCACTCCGGCGGGTACCACTACCACTCCATTTGTACGTTCGGATGCTTACACTGCTCCTACCGGCGCTGAAACATTCAAAATTAATAATACGGATGTAACCATTCGTGCAAACGCCACCATTGATGAGGCTATTGCAGACATCACTGCTGCTGGTATTACCGGTGTAGTGGCTGGCAAAAACGGTGCAGGAACCAGCCTCACGCTGACTTCGGCTGCAACCATCTCGGTTACTGGCACTACCACAACTGGTATCGGTGCAGCCACTGAAACCGCTGGCACCACGACCCCGATTCCAGCAGTTGCGGGCAAACTGGATGCCAAGGTAGAAATCAACATCAATGGCACCAACGTGGCATTGGCTGTCGGCGATGACATGACTGCAATTGCCGGCAAAATCAATGCTAAAACCGCTGATGTTGCAGGCCCTCCTGTTGTTCCCGGTACTGGGGTCAAAGCAGCCGTTTCTGCTGAAGGTCGTTTGGAACTGACATCGACTGACGGTAAAGCCATCAAGCTGGGCAACGGTACTACCGCCGCGAATGCTAACGGTGGCGCAGGTGCACTGGCTAAGTTGGGTCTGTCCGCAGGTAGCACTGAAGCCAAGCTGACTTCGGCGACTTCGGTTAGCCTGAACGGTACTGAAGTGAAGTTCACTGCTGGTTCGACCATGGCTGACATCGTTTCTTCCATCAACAGCGCCAGCACCGGTGTAACTGCCAGAATCGACACCAAAAATAACACCCTGAGCCTGTTCTCCACCAAAGACATCACCGTAGCTGACGGTAGCAGCGGCACTGGCCTGGCCACGCTGGGTCTGACCACCGCAGCGGCAAATACGACTGCTGCTGTAAAAATGGATACTACAGTAGCAGGCCTGAGCATCTTGAACTCTGATAGCGCTCAACAAACCATCCAGGCTCTGGACGGCGCTATCCAGCAAGTTGACACCCAACGTTCGCAGCTGGGTGCTGTACAAAACCGTTTCACCAGCACCGTTGCTAACCTGCAAAGCATCTCGGAAAACTCCACCGCAGCCCGTAGCCGCGTACAGGACGCCGACTTCGCTTCTGAAGCCGCCGAGCTGACCAAGCAACAAACCCTGCAACAGGCTTCCACTGCGATCCTGTCCCAGGCCAACCAACTGCCATCCGCTGTTCTGAAGCTGCTTCAGTAACATCGGTATCGGTTGACTGACGGAAGGGCGCGTATACGTGCCCTTTCGTTTTTTTCAGTTTTGAGGTGATGACATGGACATGAGCATCAAGCTGAACGCGGCTTACCCCGCTGGTGCAACCCAAGCCAGTGGTACCTCTGCTGCCCAGGCCGCGCCTGTTGCAGAGACTGATCCAACCACTGCCGAGGAACCGCAGCGCGTGGCATTGGAAAAAGCCGTAACCGATATACGTGAGTTCGTTCAGGCGACCCAACGCAACCTGGACTTTTCCATCGACGACAGCACCGGCCGTGTGGTCGTCAAAGTGATCGCCACCGACAGCGGTGAAGTGATCCGACAAATTCCATCGGAGACTGCGCTCAAGTTGGCGCAGAACCTGAGCGATGCCAGCAGCCTGTTGTTTCAGACCAAGGCTTGAGCTGGCACGAATTGTGTTTCTGACTGCTTAATAGGTGTTTGTGCGCCAATAAAGCGGCAGCGACAGAACAAGGAGATGACAAATGGCGAGTTCAACGATTTCCGGCCCGGGTTCGGGCTACGACACCCAAGGCATCGTTAAGGCACTGGTGGGCGCCGAGAAGGCACCCAAGCAGGCTCAGATCACCAAGCAGCAGACTGCCGCTACCGTTCAGCTGTCGGCTGTGGGCACGGTCAAGGGTTCGCTGGAGGCCTACCGGACGGCGATCACCAAGTTGAACAACGTCTCGGCCTTCAATGGCCTGGCGGCTACGTCCTCCGAAGACAAAAACGTCAAAGTCACCCTGGGCGATGGCGCCTCCAGCGGTAAATACGTGGTCGTGGTCAGCGAGCTGGCGACCTCTTCCAAAGCCACCACCAAGACGTTTACCGGCGGTGCTTCGGGTGTGGCCAACACCAGCGAAGAGAACCAGACGCTGACCATCACCCAGTCGGGCAAAAGCTACGATGTGCTGATCCCCGGTGGCGCGACCCTGACCCAGGTGCGCGAGTCCATCAACACCCAGCTGTCCGCGCAAGGCATCAGCGCCAACGTGCTGAGCGACGCCAACGGCTCTCGCCTGGTGATCGGCTCCAGCAACGGCGGTGTGGGCACCGACATCACCTTGAGCGGTAATGCCGAGTTGGCCGTGGGTTACGACAAGGGCCCGGCCGCGCAAAACGCCAAGTACACCATCGACGGTATCGCGATGGAGTCCACCAGCAACAAGATCACCTCGGCCATCAGCGGCGTGACCCTGGAGCTGGTTGCCAAGGACAAGGACAAACCGATCACCATCAACGTGGAAAGCAACACCGGCACCTTGAAGGCCTCGGTGCAGTCGTTCGTCACCGCCTATAACGCGCTGATGACCAGCATCAACACCCAGACCAAGGTCAACGCCACCGGCGACACCGCGACCACCACCGCCGGTGCCCTGACGGGCGATGCGTCGATGCGCCAATTGGTCGCCAGCCTGCGCAGCGAACTGGTCAACAGCTCGGGCTCCAGCGCCATGAGCGGTTTGTCGCAGATGGGCATTACCACCGACCAGAAGACTGGCCTGTTGACCCTCGACGACAAGCAGTGGGACAAGGCCGTGGTCAAAGGGGCGGGCGATATCGCCAAGCTGTTCACCGGCGACAAAGGCTTGATTAGCCGCATGAACAAGGCCACGGAAAGCTACGTGGGCACCACCGGGTTGCTGGCGACGCGGGTGAAGGACCTCAACACCAAGTTGACCGAACTCACCACGCAACAGACTGACCTGGACCGGCGTATCGAGAGCTTGCAGGCATCGCTGAGCGCCAAGTACACGGCCATGGACACCATGATCGCGAAGATCAACGCCAGCAGCTCCAGCATCATGACCACGCTTAACTCGCTCAATAATCCGAAGTCGTCGAACTGATAGCGGCGGGGCACTGCGGTGCTCCGCGCAGCTGGGTGCCGCCGGGCAAGGTTAAAGTTTTTGGCGGCGCAGTCGAGACACTGGTGAGAGCAAACCTATTGGCCCAAGGCCTGTAACGAGGTAGCAACATGAACCCTATGAGAGCCCTTCGTGCGTACCAGAAGGTCAATTCCCACGCGCAGATTTCTGAGGCCAGCCCTCATCGCCTGATCCAGATGCTGCTTGAGGGCGGTCTCGATCGCCTGGCTCAAGCCAAGGGTGCATTGGCCCGTGGCGATATCCCGCAAAAGTGCGTGCTGATTACCAAAGCCATCGACATCATCACCGGCCTGCGCCAGGGCCTGGATGAAGAGAAAGCCGAAGATCCGGCCGCGATCCAGCAACTGGACAGCTTGTACGAGTACATGAGTGCCCGGTTGGTACAGGCCAACACCAGCAACGACCCTGCGATCATCGACGAAGTCGCCCGCCTGTTGATTACCGTCAAAAGCGGTTGGGATGCGATTGCGGCCCAAGAGACGGCGGCAGAATAGGCCCGCGGGCCTGAGGAAGATGTCATGAGCCAAGCCCTGCAACGGATTGAGCAAACCCGCGTCGCGCTGATCGATGCTTTGGCTGAACGCAACTGGAATGCCATCGGCGAGCTGGATGTGGCCTGCCGTAGCTGTGTAGACGATGTGTTGAGCGAGGCGCCGGTGGACGAAGCGGCGTTGCGTGAAAATCTGGAGGGGTTGCTGGTGGTCTATAAACAGCTGCTGGAAGTGGCCACCGGGGAACGTCAATCGATAGTCGACGAGATGTCGCAGATCACCCAAGCTAAAAATGCGTCAAAGGTTTACCATCTGTTCGGTTGATCCAGGTCAGTTAATCCGAATCTGATGCGCCATAAATTTGACTGTGCGCGTTTTTTTGACTTAACTAGTGCTGTTTTCAGATTTCAGACGTCTTAATTTCAGAAATGTCTTACAGATGTCTAGCTGCCCCGTCTTTCAGGGCATTGAGTTGACTAGGGAAGTTGCTATTGCATGTGGCGTGAAACCAAAATCCTGCTGATTGATGACGATAGCGTCCGTCGCCGCGACCTGGCGGTGATTTTAAATTTTCTGGGCGAAGAAAATTTACCTTGCGCCAGCCATGACTGGCAGCAAGCGGTCGGCTCTTTGTCATCCAGTCGAGAAATCATCTGCGTCCTGATTGGCACGGTGAATACGCCGGGCGCCGTCTTGGGCCTGTTAAAGACACTCTCGACCTGGGATGAGTTCCTTCCGGTTTTGTTGATGGGCGATATTTCTGTCGTTGACCTGCCCGAAGACCAGCGCCGCCGCGTGCTTTCTACCCTGGAAATGCCCCCCAGCTACAGCAAGTTGCTCGATTCCCTGCACCGTGCCCAGGTCTACCGCGAGATGTACGACCAGGCCCGCGAGCGCGGTCGTCACCGCGAGCCCAACCTGTTCCGCAGCCTCGTCGGCACCAGCCGGGCGATCCAGCACGTGCGTCAGATGATGCAGCAAGTGGCCCACACCGACGCCAGCGTGCTGATCCTCGGCGAGTCCGGCACTGGCAAGGAAGTGGTCGCGCGCAACCTGCACTACCACTCCAAGCGCCGCGACGGGCCTTTTGTGCCGGTCAACTGTGGGGCGATTCCCGCCGAGTTGCTGGAAAGCGAACTGTTCGGCCATGAGAAGGGCGCCTTCACCGGCGCCATCACCAGCCGCGCCGGGCGTTTCGAGCTGGCCAATGGCGGCACCCTGTTTCTCGACGAAATCGGCGACATGCCGTTGCCGATGCAGGTCAAGTTGTTGCGGGTGTTGCAGGAGCGCACTTTCGAGCGCGTAGGCAGCAACAAGACCCAAGGCGTGGACGTGCGCATCATCGCCGCCACCCACAAAAACCTTGAAAGCATGATCGAAGTGGGCAGTTTCCGTGAGGACCTGTACTACCGCCTCAACGTGTTCCCCATCGAGATGGCGCCCCTGCGCGAGCGGGTCGAAGACATCCCGCTGCTGATGAACGAACTGATCTCGCGCATGGAGCACGAAAAGCGCGGTTCGATCCGCTTCAACTCGGCGGCCATCATGTCGCTGTGCCGTCATGGCTGGCCGGGCAACGTCCGCGAGCTGGCCAACCTGGTGGAGCGCATGGCGATCATGCACCCGTACGGGGTGATTGGCGTGGTCGAGTTGCCGAAGAAATTCCGCTACGTCGACGACGAAGACGAACAACTGGTGGACAGCCTGCGCAGCGACCTGGAAGAGCGCGTGGCGATCAATGGCCACACGCCGAACTTCGCCGCCAGCGCCATGCTGCCGCCCGAAGGCCTGGACTTGAAGGACTACCTCGGTGGCCTGGAGCAGGGCTTGATCCAACAGGCGTTGGACGATGCCAACGGTATCGTGGCGCGGGCCGCCGAGCGCCTGCGCATTCGCCGCACCACCTTGGTGGAGAAGATGCGCAAGTACGGCATGAGCCGCCGCGACGGTGATGAACAGGCGGATGATTGACGCCTGTTTTTTAACCTGCTGAAAACCCTCGCGTTTTTTTCCGGCACGGGTATTGCTATAGGTCTCGTAACCTTCCGTTTAACTGACGGTCAGCCACACGAGATAGCCTTATGCCCCACGCCGCCCCGATGCCTCCTGCCCCTGATACCCAGGCGCAATCGTCGTCCGTAGAGCAGGCGAGCCGATTGGGGCTTGAGCAGGCGTTCGCCCTGTTCAATCAAATGTCCAGCCAACTGACCGACTCCTACAGCATGCTCGAAGCGCGGGTTACCGAGCTTAAGGGCGAATTGGCCGTGGTCAGTGCCCAGCGCATGCAAGAACTGGCCGAGAAAGAACGCCTGGCCAATCGCCTGCAAAACCTGCTCGACCTGTTGCCGGGCGGCGTCATCGTGATCGATGCCCAAGGCAGGGTGCGCGAAGCCAACCCGGCGGCGAGCGAGTTGCTCGGCTTGCCGTTGGTGGGGCAGTTGTGGCGCCAGGTCATTGCCCGCTGCTTCGCCCCGCGCGAGGACGACGGCCACGAAGTGTCCCTCAAGGACGGCCGGCGCCTGTCCATCGCCACCCGTTCCCTGGACGCCGAGCCCGGGCAATTGGTGTTGCTCAACGACTTGACGGAAACCCGGCACCTGCAAGACCAATTGGCACGCCACGAACGCCTGTCGTCCCTGGGCCGCATGGTGGCGTCCCTGGCCCATCAGATCCGCACGCCGCTGTCCGCCGCTCTGCTGTATGCCAGCCATTTGACCGAGCGTGAGTTGCCGGTGGACACCCAGCAGCGTTTTGCCGGGCGCCTCAAGGAGCGCCTGCACGAGTTGGAGCATCAGGTGCGCGACATGCTGGTGTTCGCCCGTGGCGAGCTGCCGCTGACCGACCGCATCACCCCGGGCGCCCTGATGCAGGCCCTGCAAGCGGCGGCCCTGACCCACGTGCAGGCATTGCCGGTCCGCTGGCAGTGCGACAGCCATGAGGGCGAGTTGCTGTGCAACCGCGACACCCTGGTGGGGGCGCTGCTGAACCTGATTGAAAACGCGATCCAGGCCAGCGCCGGTGAGGTGCGCCTGAAAGTTCATGTATATCGCCGGGGCAACAGCCTGCGTATCAGCGTCAGCGACAGTGGCTGTGGCATCGAGTTGGGCGTGCTCGAACGCCTCGGCGAGCCGTTCTTCACCACTAAAACCACCGGGACAGGCCTGGGCCTGACCGTGGTCAAGGCGGTGGCCCGGGCACATCAAGGACAATTGCAGTTGCGCTCGCGACTGGGTCGCGGCACGTGTGCCACGGTGACCCTGCCGCTGTTTTCCGCTGAACAGCCCTGCGTTCAAGGGGCGGAGTAAAAGTCATGGCAATCAAGGTGTTACTGGTGGAAGACGACCGTGCGTTGCGCGAGGCCCTGGCCGATACGCTGCTGCTCGCCGGGCATGACTACCAGGCTGTGGGCTCGGCCGAAGAGGCGTTGCAGGCGGTGGCGGGCGAGGCATTCAACCTGGTGGTCAGCGACGTCAACATGCCAGGCATGGATGGCCATCAGTTGCTCGCCCTTTTGCGCGCCCGCCAGCCCCAGTTGCCGGTGTTGCTGATGACCGCCCACGGCGCCGTAGAGCGGGCGGTAGACGCCATGCGCCAAGGCGCGGCGGATTACCTGGTCAAGCCGTTCGAGCCCAAGGCCCTGCTGGACCTGGTGGCGCGCCATGCCCTCGGCAACCTGGGCGCCAGCGACGGCGAAGGCCCGGTGGCCTTCGAGCCGGCCAGCGCGCAGTTGCTGGAACTGGCCGCCCGGGTGGCGAAAAGTGATTCCACGGTGCTGATTTCCGGCGAGTCCGGCACCGGCAAAGAAGTTTTGGCGCGCTATATCCACCAGCATTCCCACCGTGCCACCCAGCCGTTCATTGCCATTAACTGCGCGGCGATCCCCGACAACATGCTGGAGGCCACCCTGTTCGGCCACGAGAAGGGCTCGTTCACGGGCGCCATCGCCGCCCAGGCCGGCAAGTTCGAGCAGGCCGATGGCGGCACCCTTTTGCTCGACGAGATTTCCGAGATGCCCCTGGGCCTGCAAGCCAAGCTGCTGCGGGTGTTGCAGGAGCGTGAGGTGGAGCGGGTCGGCGCCCGCAAGCCCATCAGCCTCGATATCCGTGTGGTGGCCACCACCAACCGTGACTTGGCCGGTGAAGTGGCGGCGGGGCGCTTTCGTGAAGACCTCTACTACCGCCTCTCGGTGTTTCCCCTGGCCTGGCGCCCGTTGCGCGAGCGCACCGCCGATATTCTGCCGCTGGCCGAGCGTTTGCTGGCCAAACACGTCAATAAAATGAAGCACGCTGCCGCCCGATTGTCGCCTCAGGCCCAGGCTTGCCTGATGGCCTACCCATGGCCAGGCAACGTGCGCGAGTTGGATAACGCCATTCAGCGAGCGCTGATTTTGCAACAGGGCGGCTTGATCCAGCCCCAGGACTTCTGCCTGGCCGGGCCGGTGGCCTGTGCACCATTGCCAGCCTTGGGTGCGCCGACAGTACCGCCCGATTGCGCCGAACCCAGCACCGCCCTGGGCGATGACCTGCGCCGCCGTGAGTTCCAGATGATTATCGACACCCTGCGCGCCGAGCGCGGGCGGCGCAAGGAAGCGGCTGAGCGCCTGGGCATCAGCCCGCGCACCTTGCGCTACAAACTGGCGCAAATGCGCGATGCCGGCATGGATGTCGAGGCTTATTTGTTCGCCACATGATGGCTCATTGACATCGGTCAAGTCGGCTTTTGTTTTTTGCTGCCCCGTAGCTGGCACCCTTGTTGCTAACACCACCTTAGCTGCTGTGAGAGTGTCAAAAAATTGCGTGTTGTCGGAGAGAGTGGACCATGAGCCAAGGTATTGAATTCAATCGGTTGATGCTGGATATGCGGGCCATGCAAATGGACGCCATGTCGCAATCGAAAACCGTCGCCGCCGTGCCGCAAATGGCCGGCAACAGCTTTTCCGAAATGCTCGGTTCGGCCATCAACAAGGTCAACGATACCCAGCAGGCGTCGAGCCAGTTGTCCACCGCCTTCGAAATCGGCAAGAGCGGCGTTGACCTGACCGACGTGATGATCGCCAAGGAAAAGGCCGGGGTTTCGTTCCAGGCACTGACCCAGGTGCGCAACAAACTGGTCCAGGCGTACCAAGACATCTCGCAGATGCCGGTCTAAGGAAGATATTGAGTCATGGCTGATGCAGTCGCCGATAACGTTCCGGCCAAGGTAGCCCCGCCCGAGGGCAAGCCGCCGCTGTTTGGTTTGTCCTTCCTGGAAAACCTCTCCGAGATGACCATGTTGCGTCAGGTCGGCCTCATGGTCGGCCTGGCCGCGAGCGTGGCGATTGGCTTTGCCGTGGTGCTGTGGTCGCAGCAGCCGGACTATCGGCCGCTGTACGGCAGCCTGGCGGGGATGGATGCCAAGCAGGTCATGGACACCCTGGCCACCGCCGACATCGCCTACACCGTGGAGCCCAACTCCGGGGCGCTGCTGGTCAAGGCCGATGACCTGCCGCGCGCGCGCCTCAAGCTGGCGGCAGCGGGGGTGACCAATGGCGACGGCAATATCGGTTTCGAGATCCTCGACAAGGACCAAGGCCTGGGCACCAGCCAGTTCATGGAGGCGACCCGTTACCGTCGCGGCCTGGAAGGCGAACTGGCGCGCACCATCTCCAGCCTCAACAACGTCAAGGGCGCCCGTGTGCACCTGGCGATCCCGAAAAGCTCGGTGTTCGTGCGCGACGAACGCAAGCCCAGCGCTTCGGTGCTGGTAGAGCTGTATTCGGGCCGCTCCCTGGAGCCGGGCCAGGTGCTGGCCATCGTCAACCTGGTGGCCACCAGTGTTCCCGAGCTGAGCAAATCCCAGATCACTGTGGTCGACCAGAAAGGCAACCTGCTCTCCGATCAGGCGGAAAACTCCGAACTGACCATGGCCGGCAAGCAATTCGACTACAGCCGCCGCATGGAAGGCATGCTCACCCAGCGCGTGCACAACATCCTGCAACCGGTGCTGGGCAACGACCGCTACAAGGCTGAAGTCTCGGCTGACGTCGATTTCAGCGCGGTGGAGTCCACCTCCGAACAGTTCAACCCGGACCAGCCTGCGCTGCGCAGCGAGCAGTCGGTCAACGAACAGCGCACCGCCAGCAATGGCCCGCAAGGGGTGCCCGGCGCGCTGAGCAACCAGCCGCCAGCCCCGGCCTCGGCGCCGCAGACCACCGGCGGTGCAACCGCCGCGGCCGGCATGGTGCAACCCGGCCAGCCGCTGCTGGATGCCAACGGCCAGCAGATCATGGACCCGGCCACCGGCCAGCCGATGCTCGCCCCGTACCCGGCGGACAAGCGCCAGCAATCGACCAAGAACTTCGAACTCGACCGCTCCATCAGCCACACCAAGCAGCAGCAAGGGCGCCTCAACCGCCTGTCGGTGTCGGTGGTGGTGGACGACCAGGTCAAGATCAACCCGGCCAATGGCGAAACCACCCGCGCACCGTGGAGCGCCGATGAACTGGGCCGCTTCACGCGCCTGGTGCAGGACGCCGTGGGCTTCGATGCCAGCCGTGGCGACAGCGTGAGCGTCATCAACATGCCGTTCTCCGTCGAACGTGGCGAAGTGATCGCCGAAATTCCGTTCTACTCCCAGCCCTGGTTCTGGGACGTGGTCAAGCAGGTGCTGGGTGTGCTGTTCATCCTGGTGCTGGTGTTCGGCGTGCTGCGGCCCGTGCTCAACAACATCACCGGCCACGGCAAGAACCGCCAGTTGGCCGGCCTGGGCAGCGACATGGAACTGGGCGGCATGGGCGGCCTCGATGGCGAACTGGCCAACGACCGCGTCAGCCTCGGCGGCCCGACCAGCATCCTGTTGCCGAGCCCGAGCGAGGGCTATGACGCCCAATTGAACGCAATCAAGAGCCTGGTGGCTGAAGACCCGGGCCGCGTGGCCCAGGTCGTGAAAGAGTGGATTAACGCAGATGAGTGATAACCGAGCCGCCATCGCCAAGCTCACCCGTGTGGACAAGGCTGCGATCCTGCTGCTGTCTTTGGGTGAAACCGACGCCGCACAAGTGCTGCGCCACATGGGCCCCAAGGAAGTGCAACGGGTCGGCGTGGCCATGGCCCAGATGGGCAACGTGCACCGCGAGCAAGTCGAGCAGGTGATGAGCGAATTCGTCGATATCGTCGGCGATCAGACCAGCCTGGGCGTGGGTTCTGACGGCTACATCCGCAAGATGCTCACCCAGGCCCTGGGCGAGGACAAGGCCAACGGCCTGATCGACCGCATCCTGCTGGGTGGCAACACCAGCGGCCTGGACAGCCTCAAGTGGATGGAGCCGCGCGCCGTGGCGGACGTGATCCGCTACGAGCACCCGCAGATCCAGGCCATCGTGGTTGCCTACCTGGACCCGGACCAGGCCGGCGAAGTGCTCGGCCACTTCGACCATAAGGTGCGTTTGGACATCATCTTGCGGGTATCGTCGCTGAACACCGTACAACCGGCGGCGCTCAAAGAGCTCAACCAGATTCTCGAGAAGCAGTTCTCGGGCAACTCCAACGCCTCGCGCACCACCCTGGGCGGCATCAAGCGTGCGGCCGACATCATGAACTTCCTCGACAGCTCCATCGAAGGCCAGCTCATGGACTCGATCCGCGAAGTCGACGAAGACCTCTCCGGCCAGATCGAAGACCTCATGTTTGTGTTCAACAACCTGTCCGATGTCGACGACCGTGGCATCCAGGCCCTGTTGCGCGAAGTCTCCTCCGATGTGCTGGTGCTGGCCCTCAAGGGCTCGGACGAAGGCGTCAAGGAAAAGATCTTCAAGAACATGTCCAAACGTGCTTCCGAGCTGCTGCGCGACGACCTCGAGGCCAAGGGCCCGGTGCGCGTCAGCGACGTGGAAACGGCGCAGAAAGAAATCCTCACCATTGCCCGCCGTATGGCCGAAGCCGGAGAAATCGTTCTCGGCGGGAAGGGCGGCGAAGAAATGATCTAAGGCTCGATCAATGTCCAGCAATGATGAGCACTCCGACCTGATCCGTGCCCGTGACGTCAGTGGCCTTGACGTCTGGGCGCTGCCCAGCTTCGACCCGCACAAGCCCGAGCCGGAACCTGAGCCCGAGCCTGAAGAAGTGCCGGTGGAAATGGAGGAAGTGCCGCTGGAGGAAGTCCAGCCCATTACCCTCGAAGAACTCGAAAGCATCCGCCAGGAGGCCTACAACGAAGGCTTCGCCACGGGGGAGAAGGAAGGTTTCCACAGCACCACGCTCAAAGTGCGCCAGGAGGCCGAACAGGCCCTCAACGCCAAGCTGTCGAGCCTGGAGCGGCTGATGGCCAGCCTGTTCGCGCCGATTGCCGAGCAGGACACCCAGATCGAAAAAGCCATGGTCAACCTGGTGGAGCACATCAGCCGCCAGGTGATCCAGCGCGAATTGAGCCTGGATTCGAGCCACGTCGAAATGGTCATCCGCGAAGCCCTCAAGCTGTTGCCCCTGGATGCGCAGAACGTGCGGCTGTTCATCAACCCGCAGGATTTCGACCAGGTCAAAGCCCTGCGCGAGCGCCATGAAGAGCAGTGGCGCATCGTCGAAGACGCCAGCCTGCTGCCCGGCGGCCTGCGGGTGGAAACCGCCCACAGCCGCATCGACGCCACGGTAGAAACCCGCCTCAAGCAGGCGCTGGACAAGCTCTTCGACCAATTGCACGAACAGGTCCTGCACCCGGCCGCGGCCGATATCAGCCTCGACCTGGCGGCCGTGGAGCGCGAGGCGCGGGCGGCCAAGCCTCAGGCCCCGGCCGAAACCCAAGCCCAGACCGAAGACACCGCCGAGATTGGCCCGGACGCCGACGATGCGCCTTGATCGCACCAGTTTCGCCAAGCGCCTGGGCAGCTATGCCCCGGCCATTGAACTGGCGGGGCAGCCGATCCTCGAGGGGCGCCTGCTGCGCATGGTCGGCCTGACCCTGGAAGCCGAAGGCCTGCGCGCCGCCATGGGCAGCCGCTGCGTGGTCATTAACGACGACAGCTATCACCCGGTGCAGGTCGAGGCGGAAGTCATGGGCTTCTCCGGCAGCAAGGTGTTCCTGATGCCGGTGGGCAGCGTCGCCGGCATCGCGCCGGGCGCGCGGGTGGTGCCTCTGGCCGACACCGGGCGCCTGCCCATGGGCATGAGCATGCTCGGCCGGGTACTCGACGGCGCCGGCCGTGCGCTGGACGGCAAGGGCGGGATGAAGGCCGAAGACTGGGTGCCCATGGACGGGCCCGCCATCAACCCCCTCAAGCGCAACCCCATCAGCCAGCCGCTGGACGTGGGCATTCGCTGCATCAACGGTTTATTGACGGTGGGCCGTGGCCAGCGCCTGGGCCTGTTCGCCGGTACGGGCGTGGGCAAGAGTGTGCTGCTGGGCATGATGACCCGCTTCACCGAGGCCGACATTATCGTCGTTGGCCTGATCGGCGAGCGGGGCCGGGAGGTCAAGGAGTTCATCGAGCACATCCTCGGTGAAGAAGGCCTCAAGCGTTCGGTGGTGGTGGCCTCGCCCGCCGACGATGCGCCGCTGATGCGCTTGCGCGCAGCCATGTACTGCACGCGCATCGCCGAATATTTTCGCGACAAGGGCAAGAACGTCCTGTTGCTGATGGACTCGCTCACCCGTTTCGCCCAGGCCCAGCGGGAAATCGCCCTGGCCATTGGCGAGCCGCCCGCAACCAAGGGCTACCCGCCCTCGGTGTTCGCCAAACTGCCGAAACTGGTGGAGCGTGCCGGTAACGCCGAGGCCGGTGGCGGCTCGATCACCGCGTTCTACACCGTGCTGTCCGAGGGCGATGACCAGCAAGACCCCATCGCGGACTCGGCGCGGGGTGTGCTCGACGGCCACATCGTGCTGTCCCGGCGCCTGGCCGAAGAGGGCCATTACCCGGCCATCGATATCGAAGCGTCCATCAGCCGGGTCATGCCCTCGGTGGTCACCCCCGAACACATGAAGCGCGCCCAGCAGTTCAAGCAGTTGTGGTCGCGCTTCCAGCAGAGCCGCGACCTGATTAGCGTGGGCGCCTATGTGGCCGGTGGCGACCGGGAAACCGACATGGCCATCGCCCTGCAACCGGCGATGGTCACCTACCTGCGCCAAGGGTTGAACGACAACATCAGCCTGGCCGAGAGCCAAAGCCACCTGGCGTCGGTGTTCGCCCCGGCCCCCGGCGGCTAACCGGCCATGGCCCAAAGCCGTGCAACGCGCCTGGCCCCCGTGGTCGATATGGCCGAAAGCGCCGAGCGCAGTGCTGCCCAGCGCCTGGGACATTTCCAGGGCCAGGTGCAATTGGCGCAAAGCAAGCTCGGCGACCTGGAACGCTTTCGCGCCGAATACCAGCAGCAGTGGATCGAGCGCGGCAGCCACGGGGTGTCCGGGCAATGGCTGATGAATTACCAGCACTTTCTCAACCAACTGGAAACCGCCGTCGGCCAGCAGCGCCAGAGCCTGGCCTGGCACGAAAACAATCTCAACAAGGCCCGCGAAGCCTGGCAGCAGGCCTACGCCCGGGTCGAGGGCCTGCGCAAACTGGTGCAGCGCTACGTTGACGAGGCGCGGGCGCTGGAAGACAAGCGCGAGCAAAAACTGCTGGATGAACTGTCCCAGCGCCTGCCGCGCCACGACGTCTATTGAGGATTTATTTGGCCATTGGCCAGTGTCTGCGGTTGCCCGTATCTCTACAGGCTGCTACACCTTGTACAGGTTGCCAATGACAAGGACGTATTCATCATGTCGGTTGTTACTGAAGTTTCCCCGGATGGGCAAAAACTGACGATATCGATCAAAGGACGGTTCGATTTCGGCAGGCACCAGGAATTTCGCGAGGCCTATGAACGGCTCAACCGAATACCTGAGTCTTTTGTGGTGGACTTGAAAGAAGCCACCTACCTCGACAGCTCTGCCTTGGGCATGCTGCTCTTGCTGCGCGACCACGCCGGCGGCGACGATGCCGACGTGCGGGTTATCAACAGCAGCTCGGACGTGCGCAAGATCCTGGCGATTTCCAATTTCGACAAGCTGTTCGACATCAGTTGAGCGGCCTTGCACCGACGAGCGAAGGCCTGACGATCCTGATTGCCGAAGACAGCGCCGCCGACCGCATGCTCCTGTCGAACATCGTGCGCCGCCAGGGCCACGCCGTGCTCGCCGCCCGCGATGGCGCCGAGGCGGTGGCGCTGTTTAGCCAGCAGCGCCCGCACCTGGTGTTGATGGACGCGATGATGCCGGTGATGGACGGCTTCGAGGCTGCGCGTCAGATCAAGGCGCTGGCCGGCGAGGCACTGGTGCCGATCATCTTCCTCACCTCCCTGAGCGAGAGCCACGCCTTGGCGCGGTGCCTGGAGGCGGGCGGCGATGACTTCCTGGCCAAGCCCTACAACCCGGTGATCCTCGCCGCCAAGATCAAGGCCATGGACCGCTTGCGTCGCCTGCAGGCCACGGTGCTGCAACAGCGCGACCAGATCGCCAGCCACCACGACTACCTGCTCAACGAGCAGCGGGTGGCCAAGGCTGTGTTCGACAAAGTCGCCCATTCAGGCTGCCTGAGCGCTGCCAATATCCGCTACCTGCAATCGCCCTATGCCTTGTTCAATGGCGATTTGCTGCTCGCCGCCTTCACACCCGCCGGGGACATGCACGTGTTGCTGGGGGATTTCACTGGCCATGGCTTGCCCGCCGCCGTGGGCGCCATGCCGTTGGCGGAGGTGTTCTATGGCATGACGGCCAAGGGCTATGGCCTGGCCGAGACGCTGCGGGAGATGAACGCCAAGCTCAAACGCATCCTGCCGGTGGACATGTTCTGCTGCGCCACGCTGTTGTGCCTCAGCGCCCAGCGCTGCTCGGTGGAGGTGTGGAACGGCGGCATGCCCGATGGCTACCTGCATTGCGCGGTAACCGGGGTGCGCACGCCGCTGCTGTCCGAGCACCTGCCTCTGGGGGTACTGGGCGCCGAGGCGTTCGATGACCGCACCCACGTTTGGCCGATGGCGCCGGGGGATCGGGTGTTCCTGCTCTCGGACGGGGTGATCGACACCTGCGACGCCCACGAGCAACTGTTCGGCGCCGAGCGTTTGCAGCAGGTATTCGCCGCCAACCGCCAGCCCGAGCACCTGTTCGAGGAAATCGAAGTGGCGCTGCAACGCTTCGGCGGCCGCGCCCGGGATGACGTGAGCATGGTCGAGGTCACCCAGGGCCAGGCTCAGGAGTGGGTCGCGCCGACCATGGTTTACTCCGACAGCGGCCAGCTGTGCCCGCTGGACTGGTCGGTGAGTTTTGAATTCCGCGCCGCCACCCTCAAACGCTTCAACCCCTTGCCCTACTTGCTGCAACTGCTGTTGGAGGTGCACGGCCTGCGGGCCCAGAGCGCGGCACTCTACAGCGTGCTGGCCGAGCTTTACTCCAACGCCCTAGAACACGGCGTGCTGGGCCTGGACTCAGCCATCAAGCGCGATGCCCGGGGGTTTGCCAGCTATTACCAAGCGCGCGCGGAGCGCCTCGGCGCCTTGGTCGAAGGCTATGTGCGCGTGCATCTGCAGGTGGCGCCGCAAGAGGAGGGCGGCAGCCTGGTGATCCGGGTCGAGGACAGTGGCCTGGGGTTTGATGTGGGGCACGTCATGGCCGCGCCGACGGAGGTGGGGCGCTTGTCCGGGCGCGGTGTGAATCTGATACGCCAACTGAGCCGCAACGCCAGTTGGTCGGACAACGGGCGCTGTGCCCGCGTGGAGTTTTCCTGGGCGGCTCAGGCATAATCCGCCCATTCTTGAGCAGGGAGCGAACAAGTGGCTGAGATTCATCTGGACCGCGACGTATTGAGTGCGCTGCAGGAGGTGATGGAAGGGGAGTTCGGTGCGCTGCTCGAGACCTTCATCAGCGACTCGCACCAGCGTTTGCAGCAACTGCACAAAGCCAGTGACCGCCGGCAACTGGTCGCCACCGCCCACAGCTTCAAGGGCAGTAGCAGCAATATGGGCGCGGTGCACCTGGCGGCCCTGTGCCATCGCCTGGAACAGAGCGCGGCCGACCTGGCGCCGCAGGACGTCGACGCACTGGTGGCGCAGATCGACCGCGAATTTGCCATCGTGAGCCAGTTGTATCGGCAAGAGGCCGATGCGTTTCGCGGTTGAACAGCACCGCTGCGGACAAAAACAGCGCGAACCGGGCAACCTGGCCCGCGCCTTGCAATGCAGTTCTCCACCTGTACCTACGAGCCCAGTGCAGTGGAGAACCTGTTATGCCCCTGACCCCCAATTCCCTTTTGCAGAGCGCCCCGGCAGCCAAGGCTCAGTCGGCCAGCGCCAATTCCCTGACGGCGGCGGCAAAGCCCGAGGACAGCGGGTCGAGCTTCTCCAGCGTGTACGCCAAGGAGGCTGTGAACACCCCGGCGCCGGTGAGTGAAGGGGCACACAAGGGTGGGCGCGAAGCCGTGGCCAACAAGCACGACAAGCCATCCAAGCAGGACGCTGGCGCCGATAAGGCGGCCACCCCTGAACCGACGGTTGCCGATAGCGGCAATACCTTGCCTGTCGAGCCGGTAGCCCCAGACAACACCGATGCCGATGCCGACAGCGCCGAACAGGCACCTGTGGTGGTGGCCCCGCCCGCCGACCCGGCACTTGACCCCGCGCTTGATCCGGCCTTGATGCAAGCGGTGCTGCCGGTTGCCCCGGCGCCTGTGCCGGCGCCCTCGGCCAGCGCTGCGGCCACTGAGGCGCAGGCGCGGATCGAGGCGCCGTTGGCGGCGGCCGTGGCGGCCCAGTCCACCGTTGCCGAGACTGAATTCGACCCCGAAGCCGACCCGTTGGATGCCTTGCCCGTTGTGCGCCTGGCCATGGAGCAAAGCGGCCATGTCTCGGCTTCCAGCCAAGGCCCGGCCAAGGCGGCGCCTGAACAGGCGCCACTGACCCCGGCGCAGAACTTCGCCAACGGCATGGCCTCGATGCTCGACCAGCAGGCGGCCACCGACAGTTCCGGGCAGGGCGGCGAAAAAACTTTCACGGCTTTGCTCGATGATGGCCTTAAGGACCTCAAGGGCGCTGCCAGTGACACCCGCGTCGACGATTTCGCCAGCCGTTTGGCCAACCTGACCCAGGCCACCACCGCCAAGACCGCCAACGCGGTGCCGGTCAACCAGCCGCTGGCCATGCACCAGAGTGGCTGGACCGAGGAAGTGGTCAATCGGGTGATGTACCTGTCCAGCGTCAACCTCAAATCTGCCGACATCCAGTTGGAGCCGGCCGAACTGGGGCGCCTGGATATCCGCGTGAATATGGCCACCGACCAGCCGACGCAGGTTAGCTTCATGAGCGGCCACGCTGGCGTGCGCGAAGCCTTGGAAGGCCAGATGTTCCGCCTGCGGGAGATGTTTACCCAGCAGGGCATGGGCCAGGTGGACGTCAACGTCTCGGACCAGAACCGCGGCCAGGAACAGGCCCATCAAGGCCAGAACCACACCAGTCCCAGCGGCGCCCGCCGTGATGCTGGCGTGGAAGATGACCTGAGCATCGCCGCCGAAGCGGCGCCCGCCAGCGGCCTGAGCCAGGTGATCGGCTCCAGCGCGGTGGATTACTACGCCTGATGCCTGGGCCGCCCCGGGCAGGCCGCCATCGCAAGCGAGCTCGCTCCCACTCAAGCCGGACCTTGTGGGAGCGAGCCTGCTCGCGATAGCGCGGCATCAGCCGCCGATTTGACTGTGAGCCTGCTTGCACAGCCGTTCTCAAATTCCCTGACAACTCTGGCATAACACTTGCTCTTGCCTTGCCGTGCGACTGTGAAAACCCGAAAAGCGACGGATTATTGGCATGGCGAATAGCGAAGCAGTGAAAGAACCCGCCGGGAAAGGCAAGCTCAAGCTGATCCTGGTGATTGTGGCGGCAGTGCTGCTGGCCATCGGCCTGTCCGTGGGGGCGACCTGGTATTTCATGCACAGCGCCAAAAGCACCCCCGAGGTGGCGCCCGAGGCGGCGAGCAACCTTAAGCCGGTGGCGATCTACGAGCCCATGGCCCCGGCCTTTGTCGCCAACTTCAACCAGAACGGCCGCCAACGCTATATGCAGGTGAGCATCACCCTGCTGGCGCGCAACCAGGCTGACCTGGATGCCCTGAAAGTGCATATGCCGGTGATCCGCAACAACCTGGTCATGCTGTTTTCCGCGCAAAGCTTCGACGCCCTGGCCACCCCGGTCGGCCAGGAAATGCTGCGCCAGAAGGCAACCGCCAGCGTGCAGGAAGTGGCGCAGAAAGAAGTGGGCAAAGTGGTGGTCGAGCAGTTGCTCTTTACTAACTTCGTACTGCAGTAGGAACACGACATGGCCGTGCAAGACCTGCTGTCCCAGGATGAGATCGATGCGCTGCTGCATGGCGTCGATGACGGTCTGGTACAGACCGATAACGCCGCCGAGCCCGGCAGCGTCAAAAGCTACGACCTGACCAGCCAGGATCGCATCGTGCGCGGGCGCATGCCGACCCTGGAGATGATTAACGAACGCTTTGCCCGCTATACCCGCATCAGCATGTTCAACATGCTGCGCCGTTCGGCGGACGTGGCGGTGGGCGGCGTGCAGGTGATGAAGTTCGGCGAGTACGTGCATTCGCTGTACGTGCCCACCAGCCTCAACCTGGTGAAAATCAAGCCGCTGCGCGGCACCGCGCTGTTCATCCTCGACGCCAAGTTGGTGTTCAAGTTGGTGGACAACTTCTTCGGCGGCGATGGCCGCCACGCCAAGATCGAGGGCCGTGAATTCACGCCCACCGAACTGCGGGTGGTGCGCATGGTGCTGGAACAGGCCTTCACCGACTTGAAGGAGGCCTGGCAGGCGATCATGGAAGTCAACTTCGAGTACATCAACTCGGAAGTGAACCCGGCCATGGCCAACATCGTCGGCCCCAGCGAGGCGGTGGTGGTTTCGACCTTCCATATCGAACTCGATGGCGGTGGCGGCGACCTGCACGTGACCATGCCGTACTCGATGATCGAGCCGGTGCGCGAGATGCTCGACGCGGGCTTCCAGTCCGACCTGGACGACCAGGACGAGCGCTGGGTCAAGGCCCTGCGCGAGGACGTGCTGGACGTGGACGTGCCCCTGAGCGCCACCGTGGCCCGTCGCCAGTTGCGCCTGCGCGACATCCTGCACATGCAGCCGGGGGATGTGATCCCGGTGGAGTTGCCGGACGAAATGGTCATGCGCGCCAACGGCGTACCGGCGTTCAAGGTCAAGCTCGGTTCCCATAAGGGCAACCTGGCGCTGCAAGTGATTGAACCCATCGAGCGCCGCTAGGCGGCCCCGATACGAATTAGCGTTGTTAATTGATTGACTGCCCGCCGAGGACAACTGATGGCTGACGAACACGACATGATTAGCGCCGAAG
Source organism: Pseudomonas sp. MF08875 (assembly GCF_059862525.1). Classification (NCBI taxonomy): domain Bacteria; kingdom Pseudomonadati; phylum Pseudomonadota; class Gammaproteobacteria; order Pseudomonadales; family Pseudomonadaceae; genus Pseudomonas; species Pseudomonas sp. MF08875. Next base: position 63,224 of record NZ_JCBCUW010000025.1, on the reverse strand, counting down.
ACCAGGCCCTGGCCGATGAATGGGCTGCGGCACTGGGCGAATCCGGCGATGCCGGGCAGGACGATATCGACGCCTTGCTGGCGGCGGACGCGGGCACGGCGCCCAGCTCCAACCGCTTGCCGATGGAAGAATTCGGCAGCGTGCCTAAAAGCCACGAGCCGGTGAGCCTGGAAGGCCCGAACCTGGATGTGATCCTGGATATTCCGGTGTCGATCTCCATGGAAGTGGGCAGCACCGATATCAACATCCGTAACCTGTTGCAGCTCAACCAGGGCTCGGTGATCGAACTCGATCGCCTGGCGGGCGAGCCGCTGGACGTGCTGGTCAACGGCACGCTGATCGCCCACGGCGAAGTGGTGGTGGTCAACGAAAAGTTCGGCATCCGCCTGACTGACGTGATTAGCCCCAGCGAACGCATCAAGAAGCTGCGCTAAGTGAAACGGCTCCTGGGCGTTCTTCTGGCGCTGCCGTTCAGCGTGCTGGCGGCCGAGCCTGTGGCGGCGGTGGCCAAGCCGGTGGCCAGCAGTGGTGTGGCCGGGCAATTGACGCAATTGGTGCTGGGCCTGCTGCTGGTGCTGGGGTTGATTTTCTTCCTCGCCTGGCTGCTGCGCCGGGTGCAGCAGGCCGGGCCGGCAGGCAAGGGCCAGGTGATCGAGTTGATCGGTTCCCGCGCCCTGGGCCCGCGCGATCGTCTGGTGCTGGTGCAAGTGGGCAACGAGCAGATCCTGCTGGGCCTGACCCCGGGCACCATCACGGCGCTGCATGTGCTCAAGGAGCCGGTGCAGGTGCCCAGCGGCGAACCGGCCACCCCGGAGTTCGCCCAGCGGCTGATGGAAATTCTAGGCAAGGATAAGAAGTGATGGTTGCGTTGCGCGTGATGCTGGCGCTGGCCCTGATGCTGGCCACGCCTCTGGTGTGGGCGGCCGACCCGCTGTCGATCCCGGCGATTACCCTGGGCACCGGGGCCGATGGCCAGCAAGAGTATTCGGTCAGCCTGCAAATCCTGCTGATAATGACGGCGCTGAGCTTTATCCCGGCGTTCGTCATGCTGATGACCAGTTTCACCCGGATCATCATTGTCTTTTCCATCCTGCGTCAGGCCCTGGGCCTGCAGCAGACGCCGTCGAACCAGATCCTCACCGGCATGGCGCTGTTTCTGACCATGTTCATCATGGCCCCGGTGTTCGACCGGGTGAACCAGGACGCCCTGCAACCGTATCTGGCGGAAAAACTCAGCGCCCAGGACGCCGTGGCCAAGGCCCAGGTGCCCCTCAAGGATTTCATGCTGGCCCAGACCCGCAGCAGCGACCTGGAGCTGTTCGTGCGCCTGTCCAAGCGCACGGACATCGCCACGCCGGATCAGGCGCCGCTGACTATCCTGGTGCCGGCCTTTGTCACCTCGGAGCTGAAAACCGCGTTCCAGATCGGCTTCATGATCTTCATTCCGTTTCTCATCATCGACCTGGTGGTGGCCAGTGTGCTGATGGCCATGGGCATGATGATGCTGTCGCCGCTGATTATTTCCTTGCCGTTCAAGATCATGCTGTTCGTCCTGGTGGATGGCTGGGCGCTGATAATTGGCACCCTGGCGGGCAGTTTCGGTGGTGTTTAGCTTTTTACTGGCGGGTAGCCTGTCATGACGCCTGAAGTAGCGGTTGACCTGTTTCGCGAAGCGCTGTGGCTGACCACCATGATGGTGGCGGTGCTGGTGGTGCCCAGCCTGTTGGTGGGCCTGTTGGTGGCGATGTTCCAGGCCGCGACCCAGATCAACGAACAAACCCTGAGCTTTCTGCCGCGCCTGCTGGTGATGCTGGTGACGCTGATCGTCGCCGGCCCCTGGCTGGTGCAGTCCTTTATGGAATACATCCTGCAGTTGTACGGCAGTATTCCGCAGTTGATTGGCTAGGCCATGTCTTTGCTGGCGCTGACGGACGCGCAAATCGGCACCTGGGTGGCGACCTTCATGCTGCCGTTGTTCCGTATCGCCGCCGTGTTGATGACCATGCCCATCATCGGCACCACCTTGGTGTCGACGCGCATCCGTCTGTATTTTGCCCTGGCCATTACCGTGGTCGTGGTACCGGGCCTGCCGCCCATGCCCGAGGTCAATGCCCTGGATCTCAGCGCGCTGCTGCTGGTGGCCGAGCAGGTCATCATCGGCGCCTTGCTGGGCTTTTCGTTGCAGTTGTTTTTCCAGGCATTCGTGGTGGCCGGGCAAATCGTCGCGATCCAGATGGGCATGGGCTTCGCCTCCATGGTTGACCCCACCAACGGCGTGTCGGTGGCGGTGATCGGGCAGTTCCTGACCATGCTGGTGACCCTGCTGTTTCTGGCCATGAACGGCCACCTGGTGGTGTTCGAGGTGCTGACCGAGAGCTTCACCACGCTGCCGGTGGGCGGTGGCATCCTCGTCAACAGTTTCTGGGAAGTGGCCGGCAAGCTCGGCTGGGTGCTGGGCGCGGCGCTGATGCTGGTACTGCCGGCCATCACCGCGTTGCTGGTGGTTAACGTCGCTTTCGGCGTGATGACCCGCGCCGCGCCGCAACTGAACATCTTCTCCATCGGTTTTCCCCTGACCATGGTGCTGGGCCTGGTGATTTTCTGGTTCGGCCTGGCGGACATTCTCAATCAGTATCAGCCGCTGGCCGTCGAGGCCTTGCAGTTTTTACGCGAACTGGCACGGGCGCGCTAAGCCATGGCAGAGAGTGAAAGCGGTCAGGACAAAACAGAAGACCCCACGGAGAAACGCAAAAAGGACTCCCGGGAAAAGGGCGAGATCGCCCGCTCCAAAGAGCTCAACACCCTGGCCATCATGCTCGCCGGCGCCAGTGCGCTGCTGATCTACGGCGCCGGTCTGGCCCAGGACCTGCTGGAGCTGATGCGCCTGAATTTCTCCCTGCCCCGGGAAGTGCTGATGGACACCGGCGCCATGGCCAGCTACCTGCTGCACTCCGGCAAAATCGCCATCCTCGCCTTGCAGCCGGTGCTGATTACCTTGTTGCTGGCCGCGATCATCGGGCCGATTGCCCTGGGCGGCTGGTTGTTCGCCGCCGGCACCCTGGCGCCGAAATTCAGCCGCATGAACCCGGGGGCGGGGATCAAGCGCATGTTCTCGGCCAAGGCCGTGATCGAGCTACTCAAGGCCCTGGCCAAGTTCTTCATCATCCTGTTCGTGGCGTTGGCGGTGTTGTCTGCCGATATCGACGACCTGGTGCGCATCGCCCACGAACCGCTGGACCAAGCGATTATCCACAGCGCCCAAGTGGTGGGCTGGAGCGCTCTGTGGATGGCTTGCGGCTTGCTGCTGATCGTTGCGGTGGACGTGCCCGTGCAGTTGTGGGAAAGCCACAAGAAGCTGTTGATGACCAAGCAGGAGATTCGCGACGAGCACAAGGACCAGGAAGGGCGCCCGGAGGTCAAGCAGCGGATTCGTCAGGTGCAGTACGAAATGTCCCAGCGCCGGATGATGGCCTCGGTGCCCGACGCCGACGTAATTATCACCAACCCGACCCACTACGCCGTGGCCCTCAAGTACGACCCGGAGAAGGGCGCTGCGCCCATGCTGCTGGCCAAGGGCAGCGACTTCACGGCGTTGAAGATCCGCGAAATAGCCGTGGCCAACGACATCCTCCTGCTGGAGTCGCCGGCCCTGGCGCGCTCGATTTTCTACTCCACCGAGCTTGAGCAGGAAATCCCCGCGGGGCTGTACCTGGCCGTGGCCCAGGTGCTGGCCTATGTCTATCAGATCCGCCAGCACCGGGCGGGCAAGGGCAAGCGCCCCGACCCCCTCAAAGACCTGCCGATACCGCCGGATTTGCGCCGCGATTCCTGATGTATTGCTAGCCAGCCTGGCCCAAGTCGGCCCCTATGGGGGTGGGCTCGGCCGCGATAACGCCCTCAAACCCACCTAAAACGCCCGCCCGTATCTCCCTGCGCAAAAGTTGGAAGGCTTCTTGCAGTAGCCGCCCTGCGCCTGCCTCTGGCGTCAAAAGATTGCTTTAAAAGGAACGGTGAATTTCCGGTGGATCGCTCTAACTTGCTCAACTCGGCGCGCAACAACCTGACTGACCTGTCGCGGGGCAATCTGGGCGTGCCGTTGTTGCTGTTGGTCATGCTGGCAATGATGATGTTGCCGATCCCGCCGTTCCTGCTGGACGTGTTCTTTACCTTCAACATCGCCCTGTCCATCGTGGTCCTGCTGGTGTGCGTGTACGCCTTGCGGCCGCTGGATTTCGCCGTGTTCCCCACCATTTTGCTGGTGGCGACGCTGCTGCGCCTGGCGCTCAACGTGGCGTCCACACGGGTGGTAATGCTCCACGGCCAGGACGGCCACGCCGCTGCGGGCAAGGTGATCCAGGCCTTCGGTGAGGTGGTGATCGGCGGTAACTACGTGGTCGGTATCGTGGTGTTCGCGATTTTGATGATTATCAACTTCGTCGTGGTGACCAAGGGTGCTGGGCGGATTTCCGAGGTCAGCGCCCGCTTCACCCTCGACGCCATGCCCGGCAAACAAATGGCCATCGACGCCGACCTCAACGCCGGCCTGATCGATCAGAACCAAGCCAAGATGCGCCGCACGGAAGTGGCCCAGGAAGCCGAGTTCTACGGCTCCATGGACGGTGCCAGCAAATTCGTGCGCGGCGATGCCATCGCCGGCCTGCTGATTCTGTTCATCAACCTGATCGGCGGCATGGCCGTGGGTATCTTCCAGCACGGCATGACCTTCGGCGATGCGGGCAAGGTGTACGCCTTGCTGACCATCGGTGACGGTTTGGTGGCGCAATTGCCATCACTGCTGTTGTCCACCGCTGCCGCGATCATGGTGACCCGGGCTTCGGGTTCCGAAGACATGGGCAAGCAGATCAACCGGCAGATGTTCGCTTCGCCCAAGGCCCTGGCGGTGTCCGCCGGGCTGATGGCGGTGATGGGCCTGGTGCCGGGCATGCCGCACTTCTCGTTCCTGAGCATGGCAGCGGTGGCCGGTGGCGCCGCGTACCTGTTCTGGAAAAAACAGAACACCGTCAAGGTCCAGGCCCTGGAAGAGGTGCAGCGCCAGCAGGAGCTGCTGCCGTCGCCGGCCCGCGCCCAGGAAACCAAGGAGTTGGGCTGGGACGACGTGACCCCCATCGACATGATCGGCCTGGAAGTGGGCTACCGCTTGATCCCGCTGGTGGATCGCAACCAGGGTGGTCAGTTGCTGGCGCGGATCAAGGGCGTGCGCAAGAAGCTGTCCCAGGACCTGGGCTTTCTCATGCCCACGGTGCATATCCGCGACAACCTCGACCTGGCGCCCAGCGCCTATCGCCTGACCCTGATGGGCGTGATCCTGGCCGAAGCGGAGATCTACCCGGACCGCGAACTGGCAATCAACCCCGGCCAAGTGTTCGGCACCCTCAACGGCATCACCGCCAAAGACCCGGCCTTCGGCCTGGACGCGGTGTGGATCGAAATCAGTCAGCGTTCCCAGGCGCAATCGCTGGGCTACACGGTGGTGGACGCCAGCACAGTGGTGGCGACCCACTTGAACCAGATTCTCTACAAGCACTCCAGCGAACTGCTGGGCCACGAAGAGGTCCAGCAACTGATGCAATTGCTGGCCAAGGGCTCGCCGAAGCTGGCTGAAGAGCTGGTGCCGGGGGTGCTGTCGCTGTCGCAGTTGCTCAAAGTGCTGCAAGCCTTGCTCGCCGAACAGGTGCCTGTACGCGACATTCGTAGCATTGCCGAAGCCATCGCCAATAATGCATCCAAGAGTCAAGATACTGCCGCTTTGGTTGCCGCGGTGCGCGTCGGATTGTCCCGCGCTATCGTGCAAAGCATTGTAGGCACTGAGTCTGAGCTGCCTGTCATCACCTTGGAACCAAGGTTGGAACAAATATTGCTCAATAGTCTGCAGAAGGCAGGGCAAGGCGCCGATGAAGGCGTTCTGCTGGAGCCAAGCATGGCCGAGAAGCTGCAGCGTTCGTTGATCGACGCCGCTCAGCGCCAGGAAATGCAAGGTCAACCGGTGATTCTGCTGGTAGCCGGCCCCGTTCGCGCGATGCTCTCGCGGTTCGGACGCCTGGCGGTCCCGGGTTTGCACGTGTTGGCGTATCAGGAAATTCCTGACAACAAGCAAGTGACCATCGTTGCGACAGTAGGGCCCAACGGCTGAGGTAGTGGGTTATGCAAGTGAAGCGTTTTTTCGCCGCCGATATGCGTCAGGCCATGAAACTGGTGCGTGATGAGCTGGGCGCGGATGCGGCCATCATCGGCAACCGGCGGATCGCTGGCGGTGTCGAGCTGACGGCTGCCCTGGATTACAAACTGTCGGCCCTGGCCCCGCGCGTGCCGAACATCGAGCTCGAAGACGAACTGCGCAAGACCCAGTCGCGCATCGTGACCGCCCAGGCCGAATTGAGCCTGCGTGGCGACGGCGACCCGAGCACCAATCGCCAGTTGTTCGCCGGCCTGCCGCTGACTGCCGCCGAACCGCTGATCGAACCGACCTTCGTCGAGCCGCCACGCCCGGCGCCGGTGGCCCCGGCCTCGCAGTCGGTGGACCAGCGCGCGTTCGACTCCATGCGCTTTGAACTCAATGGCCTGCGCGAACTGCTGGAAGTGCAGCTCGGCTCCCTGGCCTGGAACCAGTTGCAAGGCAGCCGCCCGCAGCAGGCCAACCTGTGGCGGCGCCTGCAGCGCATCGGCTTGTCCGGGCCGCTGTCGCGTGACTTGCTGGCCCTGATTACCGAATTCGACGAACCTCGCCAGGCCTGGCGCATGCTGTTGGCGCACCTGGCGCGCATGATCGCCACGCCGGAAATCGAACCCCTGGAAGAGGGGGGTGTGATTGCCATGGTCGGCCCCGCCGGCATGGGCAAGACCACCACCCTGGCCAAATTGGCGGCCCGTTACGTGCTCAAGTACGGCGCGCAGAACATCGCCCTGGTGAGCATGGACAGCTACCGCATCGGCGCCCAGGAGCAGCTCAAGACCTTGGGCCGCATCCTCAACGTCTCGGTGACCCATGTCGATCCGGGCCAGTCCCTGGCGCAAGCCCTCGACCCGCTGCTGCGCAAGCGCGTGGTGCTGATCGACACCGCCGGCCTGCAGGCCAGCGACCCGGCCCTGCGCATGCAGTTGGAAAGCCTGGCCGGGCGCGGCATCCGCTCCAAGAACTACCTGGTGCTGGCCACCACCAGCCAGAAGCAAGTGCTGACCGCCGCGTACCACAGTTACAAGCGTTGCGGGCTGGCTGGCTGCATTCTGACTAAGCTGGACGAGACGGCGAGCCTGGGCGAGGTGTTGAGCCTGGCTATCAGCCATGAATTACCGGTGGCCTATCTGACCGATGGGCCGCGTATTCCCGATGACTTGCACTTGCCGCGCCGCCACCAATTGGTCAGCCGTGCCGTAAGTGTGCAAATGCAGGAAGAACCCAGCGAAGAAGCCATGGCTGACATGTTCGCTGACCTTTACCACAGCCCGGCCAAGCAGGTCGGCTGAGGTTTAATGAATAGATTGCAGTGAACCTACATCGATGGCCTGCCACGCATTGTTCCAACGGTGAACGCGCAGCCAGTTATGTGGCCTCCGTCTAAGTAAGACAAGGTATAGAAAGAACATGGGCAGCATGCATCCCGTACAGGTGATCGCGGTGACCGGCGGCAAAGGTGGCGTCGGGAAGACTAACGTGTCAGTGAACTTGTCCCTGGCTCTGGCGGAGCTTGGCCGACGCGTCATGCTGCTGGACGCCGACCTGGGTCTGGCGAACGTCGACGTGTTACTGGGGCTGACCCCCAAACACACCCTGGCCGATGTGATCGAGGGGCGCTGTGAGCTGCGCGACGTGCTGCTCCAGGGCCCCGGCGGGATCCGCATCGTGCCGGCAGCCTCGGGCACCCAGAGCATGGTGCACCTGAGCCCGGCCCAGCATGCCGGCCTGATCCAGGCGTTCAGCGACATCGGCGACAACCTCGACGTGCTGGTGATCGACACGGCCGCCGGGATCGGCGAGTCGGTGGTCAGTTTCGTGCGCGCGGCCCAGGAAGTGCTGCTGGTGGTGTGCGACGAACCCACCTCCATCACCGACGCCTACGCCCTTATCAAACTGCTCAACCGCGACTACGGCATGAACCGCTTCCGCGTACTGGCCAACATGGCCCAGAGCCCGCAGGAAGGGCGCAACCTGTTCGCTAAGTTGACCAAGGTCACTGATCGCTTCCTGGACGTCGCCTTACAATACGTCGGTGCGGTTCCCTACGACGAGTGCGTACGCAAGGCTGTGCAAAAGCAGCGTGCAGTCTACGAAGCGTTCCCTCGTTCCAAGTGCGCACTGGCGTTCAAAGCCATCGCCCAGAAGGTCGATACCTGGCCACTGCCCGCTAACCCGCGCGGGCATCTGGAGTTTTTTGTCGAGCGGCTTGTGCATCAAACGGCGGGACCTGTGCTATGACAGCCAGCGGCTACAACCTTTACAAGAAGTCGGCGCGTGACAGCCAATACGAATTGATCGAGCGCTATGCGCCCCTGGTCAAGCGCATTGCCTACCACCTGCTGGCACGCCTACCCGCCAGCGTCCAGGTCGAAGACCTGATCCAGGCTGGGATGATCGGTTTGCTTGAAGTCTCGACCAAGTACGACGCCAGCAAGGGCGCCAGCTTCGAGACCTACGCGGGGATTCGTATCCGCGGCGCGATGCTCGATGAGGTGCGTAAAGGCGACTGGGCCCCCCGTTCGGTACACCGCAACACCCGGATGGTCAGTGATGCCATTCGCTCAATTGAAGCTAAAACCGGTCGTGACGCTAAAGATCACGAGGTTGCGGCCGAACTCCAATTGAGCCTCGATGATTATTACGGGATTTTGAACGACACCTTGGGCAGTCGCCTGTTCAGCTTCGACGACCTCTTGCAGGACGGCGAGCATGAAGGGCTGCACGAGGATGGCGCGAGTGCTCATCTGGAGCCGTCGCGCGACCTGGAAGACGAGCGCTTCCAGGCTGCGCTGGCGGACGCGATTGCCAATTTGCCGGAGCGTGAGCGACTGGTCTTGGCGCTGTACTACGACGAAGAGCTGAACCTCAAGGAAATCGGTGAGGTCCTGGGGGTCAGCGAATCGCGGGTCAGCCAGTTACACAGCCAGTGCGCGGCCCGCTTGCGGGGGCGTTTGGGGGAGTGGCGAGCGCGCTGACAGGCAGTGTGGGGGCTCTGCGAACGGGGCCGGTACGGCGTAGCGCCGTACCGGTCTCGGCACGTTTTGCTCCATGTCGCCGGTGAGTGCCCAGCCTGATTGATGAAATGGCGTGTCCAGGTGCTGGATGCGTTTAAGACTGCTTGGAGGTCGAATTGGACAAGAACATGAAAATCCTCATCGTTGATGACTTCTCAACGATGCGGCGGATCATAAAAAACCTGTTGCGTGACCTTGGGTTCACCAACACGGTCGAGGCAGACGACGGCACTACCGCCATCCCTGTGCTCAACAGCGGCAGCATCGACTTTCTGGTGACGGACTGGAACATGCCTGGCATGACCGGTATCGACTTGCTGCGCCATGTGCGCGCCGACGAAAAACTCAAGCACCTGCCGGTGTTGATGGTCACCGCTGAAGCCAAGCGCGAACAGATCATCGAAGCAGCCCAGGCCGGGGTGAACGGCTATGTAGTCAAACCCTTCACGGCCCAGGCGTTGAAAGAAAAGATTGAAAAAATCTTCGAACGCATCGGTTGATGCGCGAAGCCAGTCCGCCACGGGGGCGCTATGGAGCATAACGAATCATCGCAGGGCGATTTTGAATCGACTCTGAAAAAACATGCCCACGAATTGGTCGAAAGCCTTGAAAAAGGCAAGTTCGGCGACGCGGTGCAACTGATCCATGAGCTCAACCAGACCCGTGACCGCGGCCTGTACCAGGAAGTCGGCAAGCTGACGCGCGAATTGCACAGCGCCATCGTCAACTTCCAGATCGACCCGCACATGCCGCAAGCCGAAGAAGTGTCCCAGATCACGGATGCCACTGAACGCCTGGGTTATGTTGTCAGGCTGACCGAGGCTGCGGCCAATCGCACCATGGACCTGGTGGAAAACAGCACGCCGCTGGTCAACGGCTTGGGCCACGACGCCCAGGCCCTGAGCGCGGACTGGGCACGTTTCATGCGCCGCGAAGTGGGTGCCGAAGAGTTTCGCGATCTGGCGCGCCGGGTCGAGGTTTTTTTGGCCCGCAGCGAGAAAGAAACACGCGTGGTGTCGGGCAACCTCAACGACATTCTGCTGGCCCAGGATTACCAGGACCTCACCGGCCAGGTCATCAAACGGGTGACACAACTGGTCACGGAAGTCGAAAGCAACTTGCTCAAGCTGGTGCTGATGGCCAGCCAGGTCGACCGGTTTGCGGGCATCGAGCATGACCGCGACGAGATCCTGGCGCAAAAAGATCCACAAAAACACCTGGCGCAGGGTGAAGGTCCGCAGATTCATGCCGATAAACGTGAAGACGTTATGTCCGGTCAGGACGATGTAGACGATTTGCTTTCCAGTCTTGGATTCTAGGAGCACCCACAAAAATGAGCTTCGGCGCCGATGAAGAGATCCTTCAGGATTTCCTGGTTGAGGCCGGCGAGATTCTTGAGTTGCTGTCCGAACAACTGGTCGAGCTGGAAAGCCGACCGGATGATGCGGACTTGCTCAATGCAATTTTTCGCGGTTTTCACACTGTAAAAGGGGGCGCCGGCTTCCTCCAGCTCAATGAGCTGGTGGAGTGCTGTCACATCGCCGAGAACGTGTTCGACATCCTGCGCAAGGGTGAACGGCGCGTCGACTCGGAACTGATGGACGTGGTTCTCGAAGCCCTGGACGCGGTCAACGGCATGTTCAGCCAAGTGCGTGAGCGCTCTGCGATCACCGCTGCTACGCCGGAACTGCTGGCAGCCCTGGCACGCCTGGCGCTGCCAGCCACCGACCAGCCTGCGCCTGCGGCTGAACCGGCCCCGGCTGCGGTCGAGCCCGAGCCTGAAAGCGCCGGCGGCGACATTACCGACAACGAATTCGAGCAACTGCTGGACTCGCTCAATGCGGTCAAGGCCCAGGCCGAAGCGCCGGCGCCCGCCGCCGTGGCGGCGGGTGGCAGCGATGACATTACCGATGCCGAGTTCGAGTCCCTGCTTGACCAACTGCATGGCAAGGGCCAGTTCGCCGTGGACGCCGTGGCGCCCGCCGCCGAACCTGCCGCCGCTGCACCGGCGGCGGCCAGCACCGACATCACCGACGACGAGTTCGAAGCACTGCTCGACCAGTTGCATGGCAAGGGCAACTTTGCCGTCGATGCCCTGGAAAGTGCTATCGCCGACGCCAAACCTGCGCCTGCGGCGACGGCCGCTGCGGTGGGCGGCGATCTGATTTCCGATCACGAATTCGAATCCCTGCTCGACGAGCTGCACGGCAAAGGCAAGTTCAGCGCCGAGACCCCAGCGGTTGCGGCGGCTGTCGCGGCCCCCGTGGCCAAGGCCGCCCCGGCGCCCGCACCTGCAGCAGCGGCGCCAGCCCCAGCCCCAGCCCCGGCGGCCAGGGCTGCAGCCCCCGCGCCGGCCCGTGCCGCCGCTGCCGCGCCGGCGGAAAAACAGGCCAGCGAAGCGGAAACCACGGTGCGCGTCGATACCGCGCGCCTGGACGAAATCATGAACATGGTGGGCGAACTGGTGCTGGTGCGTAACCGCCTGGTGCGCCTGGGCCTGAACAGCGGCGACGAAGCCATGTCCAAGGCCGTTTCCAACCTGGACGTGGTGACCGCCGACCTGCAGACCGCGGTGATGAAAACCCGCATGCAGCCGATCAAGAAGGTCTTCGGGCGCTTCCCGCGCCTGGTTCGTGACCTGGCGCGCCAGCTCAAGAAAGAGATCAGCCTGGAGCTGGTGGGCGAAGAAACCGACCTGGACAAAAACCTCGTCGAAGCCCTGGCCGACCCGCTGGTCCACTTGGTGCGCAACGCGGTCGACCACGGTATCGAGTCGCCCCAGGAGCGCGAAGAGTCGGGCAAGGCACGCCTGGGCCGGGTGATCCTGGCCGCCGAACAGGAAGGCGACCATATCCTGCTGTCGATTTCCGATGACGGCAAAGGCATGGACGCGAACATCCTGCGGGGCATCGCGGTCAAGCGGGGGGTGATGGACAAGGACGCAGCCGATCGTCTGAGCGATACCGAGTGCTACAACCTGATCTTCGCTCCGGGCTTCTCGACCAAGACCGAGATTTCCGACGTGTCGGGCCGTGGCGTGGGCATGGACGTGGTGAAAACCAAGATTTCCCAGCTCAACGGCTCCATCAACATCTACTCGACCAAGGGCCAGGGCTCGAAGATCGTCATCAAGGTGCCGTTGACCCTGGCGATCATGCCGACCCTGATGGTCATGCTGGGCAACCAGGCATTCGCCTTCCCGCTGGTCAACGTCAACGAGATCTTCCACCTGGATCTGTCGCGCACCAACGTGGTCGATGGCCAGGAAGTGGTGATCGTGCGCGACAAGGCGTTGCCGCTGTTCTACCTCAAGCGCTGGTTGGTGGCGTCCGCCGCCCATGAAGAGCAGCGCGAGGGCCACGTGGTGATCCTGTCGGTGGGCACCCAGCGCATCGGCTTTGTGGTCGATCAATTGGTGGGCCAGGAAGAAGTGGTCATCAAGCCTTTGGGCAAGATGCTCCAGGGCACCCCGGGCATGTCCGGCGCCACCATTACTGGTGACGGCCGCATCGCCCTGATTCTCGATGTTCCGAGCATGCTCAAGCGTTACGCCGCACGGCGTATTTGATTCTGGTGGGGCCGGGCGATTGCCTCGCCCCGCCTAACGGAGTGTTTATGGTAGTCAAGGTCCTGGTGGTGGATGATTCGGGTTTCTTCCGCCGCCGCGTCTCGGAAATTCTTTCAGCGGATTCCAATATCCAGGTCGTCGGCACGGCGACCAACGGCAAAGAGGCGATCGATCAGGCGCTGGCCCTCAAGCCAGACGTCATCACCATGGACTACGAGATGCCGATGATGGATGGCATCACCGCAGTGCGGCACATCATGCAGCGCTGCCCTACACCGGTCTTGATGTTTTCCTCGCTGACCCACGAAGGCGCCCGGGTGACCCTGGATGCGCTGGATGCCGGCGCGGTGGACTTCCTGCCCAAAAATTTCGAAGACATCTCGCGCAACCCCGAGAAGGTCAAGCAGATGCTGTGCGAGAAGGTCCATACCATCTCGCGCAGTAACCGCCGTTTTAGCGCTTACAGCGCACCCGCGCCCCAGCCAGTTGCCGCTGCGGCCCCCGCGCCCAGCAGCTACGGCACCAGCGCGCCCGTGCGCAGCGCCCCGGCACCCGTGCCGGCCCGTGTTGCGCCGGCCGCCGCGCCGAGTTCGCCGGCGCCCAAGCGCAAAGCCTACAAGTTGGTGGCCATTGGTACCTCCACCGGCGGGCCGGTTGCCTTGCAGCGGGTGTTGACCCAACTGCCGGGCAACTTCCCGGCGCCCATCGTGCTGATCCAGCACATGCCGGCGGCCTTCACCAAGGCTTTCGCCGAGCGCCTGGACAAGCTGTGCCGCATCAGCGTCAAGGAAGCCGAGGATGGCGACATCCTGCGTCCGGGCCTGGCGCTGCTGGCCCCGGGCGGCAAGCAGATGATGGTCGATGGCCGTGGCACGGTGAAAATCCTGCCGGGTGACGAGCGCTTGAACTACAAGCCGTGCGTGGATATCACCTTTGGTTCGGCGGCCAAGTCCTACGGCGACAAAGTTCTGGCGGTGGTGCTCACCGGCATGGGCGCGGACGGCCGCGAAGGCGCGCGCCTGCTCAAGCAGGGCGGCAGTTCGGTCTGGGCCCAGGACGAGGCCAGTTGTGTGATCTACGGCATGCCGATGGCCATCGTCAAAGCGGACCTGGCTGACGCGGTGTATGGCCTGGACGACATCGGCAGGCATCTGGTCGAGGCGTGTATCTGATGGATGTACTGAGCCTAATCGGGATCATCATGGCGTTTATCGCCATCATCGGTGGCAACTACCTCGAAGGTGGCCACCTGAGTGCGTTGGCCAACGGCCCGGCGGCGCTGATCGTGCTGGGCGGGACCATTGGCGCGGCGTTGCTGCAATCGCCCATGAGCGCGTTCAAGCGCGCCATGCAGATTGTCGGCTGGATCCTCTTTCCGCCGCGGGTTGACCTGGCCGGCGGCATCGACCGTGTCGTCAACTGGAGCCTGACCGCGCGCAAGGAAGGTTTGCTGGGGCTTGAAGGGGTGGCCGACGCCGAACCCGATGACTACTCGCGCAAAGGCCTGCAACTGCTGGTCGACGGCGCCGAGCCGGAGGCCATCCGCAGCATTTTGGAAGTGGATTTCTACACCCAGGAAAGCCGCGACATCGAAGCGGCGCGGTTCTTTGAAAGCATGGGCGGCTACGCGCCGACCATCGGCATCATCGGCGCGGTGATGGGCCTGATCCACGTGATGGGCAACCTGGCCGACCCGACCCAACTGGGCAGCGGTATTGCCGTGGCCTTCGTCGCCACCATCTACGGCGTGGCCAGTGCCAACCTGGTGCTACTGCCGATCGCCAGCAAGCTCAAGTCGATAGCCCTGCGCCAGTCCCGTTACCGGGAAATGCTGCTCGAAGGCATCCTCTCGATTGCCGAGGGCGAGAACCCGCGCTCCATTGAGCTGAAGCTGCAAGGCTTCATGGACTGATGGGGGGAATGCACCGTGAGCCGTCGTCGCCGCCAACCTGAAGAACACGTCAACCACGAACGCTGGCTGGTGTCCTACGCGGACTTCATCACCTTGTTGTTCGCGTTTTTCGTGGTGATGTACTCCATTTCGTCGATCAACGAAGGCAAGTACAAGGTCATTTCCGAAGCGCTGGTGGGGGTGTTCACCGACTCGGACCGTGCCCTGCGGCCGATCCAGATCGGCGACGAACGGGCCAAGACCGTGACCCCGGCCCAGCCCTTGGTCAAAGACAGCGACCAGCTCGACGCCGGCATCGGCCAGGGCAGCAACGACCCGCTCAAGTCCATTGCCGATGACATCAGCGCCGCGTTTGGCGACCTGATTAGTAGCAACCAGATGACGGTGCGCGGCAACGAGTTGTGGGTAGAAATCGAATTGAGTTCCAGCCTGTTGTTCGGCAGCGGCGACGCCATGCCCAGCGATGTGGCGTTCACCATCATCGACAAGGTGGCGGCCATCCTCAAACCCTTCGATAACCCGATCCACGTCGAAGGCTTCACCGATGACCAGCCGATCCACACCGCGCTCTATCCCTCCAACTGGGAACTGTCCTCGGCCCGCTCGTCGAGCATCGTGCGCATGCTCGCCATGCAGGGTGTAAACCCCGGGCGCATGGCGTCGGTGGGCTATGGCGAGTTCCAGCCCGTGGCCAACAACGCCACTGCCGAAGGCCGCGCCCGCAACCGCCGCGCGGTGCTGGTGGTGTCGCGCAACCTGGATGTACGCCGCAGCCTGACCGGCACCGGAACCGCCAAGGCGCAACCGGACGCCGCGCTCAAGCGTGCTGGCACACAAACTGCACCGCCGCCTGTTAAGTCGCCGGGACGCGAGAGCGCCGTCAATTCTCCGTCACCCGCCCTATAAATGCGCTATGTCTCGGTTGAGCCTATTCGACCGGGAGGAACCATCTGAATGAGAGTCTGGGCAGTCGCCAATCAAAAGGGTGGTGTTGGTAAAACCACCAGTTCCATCGCCTTGGCCGGGTTGCTGGCCGAAGCCGGCAAGCGCGTGGTCGTGGTCGATCTCGACCCCCACGGGTCGATGACCAGTTACTTCGGTTACGACCCCGACCAGTTGGAGCACAGTTGCTACGACCTGTTCCTGCACAAAGGCAGTGTGCCCGACGGCTTGCCGGGGCAGTTGCTGCTGTCCACCAGCGACGAGCGCATCTCGCTGTTGCCCTCCAGCACGGCGCTGGCCACCCTTGAGCGCCAATCGCCGGGGCAGAGCGGCCTGGGCCTGGTGATCGCCAAGAGCCTGGCGCAGCTGTGGCAGGATTTCGATTACGCGATCATCGACAGCCCGCCGTTGCTCGGGGTGCTGATGGTCAACGCCCTGGCGGCGAGCCAGCAACTGGTGATCCCGGTGCAAACCGAACACCTGGCGGTCAAGGGCCTGGAGCGCATGGTCAACACCCTGGCGATGATTAACCGCTCGCGCAAACAAGCGTTGCCGTTCAGCATCGTGCCAACCTTGTTCGACCGCCGCACCCAGGCATCCCTGGGTACATTGCGGGTGTTGCGCGACCTGTACCCCGACGATATCTGGCAAGGCTACATCCCGGTGGACACGCGCCTGCGCGACGCTAGCCGGGCCGGGGTCACGCCTTCGCAATTCGACGGCAAAAGCCGTGGCGTGCTGGCCTACCGGGCGCTGCTCAAGCATTTGCTGGCCCAGCAACTTGTGGCGCAGGTGGCGTGAGATGAAGCACGCAGCCGTCCATTCAAGCCCCAGCGCTATCCGGCCGATAACCTTTACATCTATCAGTGACAGGCTTGGCCCATGGGCATACACATGAATCGTCCTGTCGAGCTCAAGACCCGCCCGCAACTGGCGCTGCAATCCTACCTGGACGCGTTGCTGCAAGACGCCACCGAGGAAGAACTGACGCCGGCGGCCGTGGTGCTGGAAACCGTCGTCGAGGTCGAGGCCGCTCTGGATGAGTTCCAGGCCGCCGTGCTCGAAGAACAGGCCCGCGACGCCGAAAAAGCCCGCGCGCCAGCCCTTGCGGCGCCGGTGGCCGTGGCCGTACGGGAAGCGCCCGCGCCGGTGTTGGCCTCGGTATCGCCGGTGGCGCCGCTGTTGCAGAACCTGGTGGTGCCGGTGGCCGAAGTGCACCTGCCGCCCAGCCAGACCCCGCCGCCGACGGAAGGCGACGGGCGCCCGGCGTGGGCCGCCGAGCCGTTCGAGTGCCTGCTGTTTGACGTGGCCGGGCTGACCCTGGCGGTGCCGTTGGTGTGCCTGGGTTCGATCTACTCCCTGGCCGGGCAAGAGCTGACACCGCTGTTCGGCCAGCCGGAATGGTTCCTCGGCATCCTGCCCAGCCAGGCCGGCAATCTGAAGGTGCTGGACACCGCGCGCTGGGTGATGCCTGATCGCTATCGCGACGACTTTCGCCAGGGCCTGCAATACGTGATCTCGGTTCAGGGCTATGAATGGGGGCTGGCGGTGCATCAGGTCAGCCGTTCGTTGCGCTTGAACCCTAATGAAATCAAGTGGCGCACCCACCGTGGCCAACGGCCGTGGCTGGCGGGCACCGTGATCGAACACATGTGCGCGTTGCTCGACGTTGCCGAACTGGCAGAGTTGATCGCCAGCGGCGGGGCTAGGCACATGCAGGTCGTCAAATCGAAATAACCGACAAACAATAGGCCGCGCCCCGGTGCGGCCGCACAGAACACACACCGTTACCAACGGTTTTTTAAGGGGTCAGGGGTATGAATAAGTCGTCGTCTCTACAGAGTTCCGAAGATCCGATCCTGCAATGGGTGACCTTCAAGCTGGACAACGAAACGTACGGCATCAACGTGATGCGCGTGCAAGAAGTGCTGCGTTACACCGAGATCGCCCCGGTGCCGGGCGCGCCCAGCTATGTGCTGGGCATCATCAACCTGCGCGGTAACGTGGTCACGGTAATCGACACCCGCCAGCGCTTTGGCCTGATGAACGCCGAGATCAGCGATAACACGCGCATCGTGATTATCGAAGCCGACAAGCAAGTGGTCGGGATCATGGTCGATAGCGTGGCTGAAGTGGTTTACCTGCGGCAGTCGGAAATCGAGACCGCACCCAATGTCGGTAACGAAGAGTCGGCCAAGTTCATTCAGGGCGTGTGCAACAAGAACAACGAACTGCTGATCCTGGTTGAGCTGGACAAAATGATGAGCGAAGAAGAATGGTCGGAACTGGAGAACATCTGATTGATTCTTGAGGTGGCTGTGATTGTCCTGTTCCTCTTTTGGGCAGGCACGCTGGCGATGTTTGTGGCGTACATCCGCAGCCAGCGTGGCATCGCCGCGCAACAGGCCCAGGGCGATGCGCTGCGCGACCAGCGCATCAAGGAGTTGGCCAAGCGTGTCGACGACTATCAGAACGGTAGTGTGCGCATGGGCGAGGCACTGCACGAGTTGCGGGCGGTAGTGGCACCGCTGCCCGACAAGCTGACCCAACTGGAGCAGCGCGACCCGTCCAGCCTGTCTTTTGCCCAGGCCGCGCGCCTGGTGGGCATGGGCGCCAGCGTCGATGAGCTTACCCAGTCCTGCGGTTTGACCCAGGCCGAGGCCGAGCTGATGAGCAAATTGCACAAAAGCTGATGCCTGCTGTAGCAAGCGTCAGTAGTCCTCGCCTCGGGCTGTCACGTCCCGCTCCACGGGCGGGGCGTCGGGGTCGTAGCCGGCCGGGAACTTGCCTTTGAGGGTCCAGGCGAAGGCGATGATCTCGGCGATGGTGCGGTACAGCTCCTCCGGGATGCTGTCGCCCAACTCCATGCGGGCGAGCAATTTCACCAATTCGGCGTTTTCATAGATCGGCACGTTGCAGTCTTGGGCGAGCTTGATGATGGCTTCGGCCAACGCGTCGTCGCCCTTGGCGGTCAGGGTCGGGGCTTGCTGGCCGTCGTACTTGAGGGCGATGGCCTGGCGCGGTTCAGTGGGATGGCTCATGCGGTTTCATCGACCCAGCGTTGTTCGAGACGGGTTTGCGCGCCTTGGGGCGGCACACTGAGGTGGCAATCCAGATCGCCGACGTTAAGCCCCGATGCCAGCAGTTTCTCCCGCAAACCGCCCAAGTGGCTTTCAATCAGCTGCGCTGTGTAGGGCCGCTCGGCCCACAACTGGCTGGACAAACGGCCCTGGCTCAACTGCGCCTGCACTTGCAGCGGGCCTAGCGGCTCCATGTCGAAAGCCAGGTCCACCCGCCACAACAGTTGCTTGGGCTCGGCTTCGCGGCGGTGCTCGTCGGGGGCTTTTTCCGGGGTGTCTTCGCGCTGGAACTTGACCTGTAGCGGCACGATGTCTTGCAAGGTGCGCATGGGGATTTCCAGTTGCCAGGTGCTGAGCACGGTGCCGTCGGGAAGGGTGCGGCTCTGTTCCAGGCTGGCCAGTTGATGGCTTTGCAGGCGCGAGACGGCGGCGGCGGCCAGGCGCAGCAGTTGTTCCAGGTCTTCCTCGCCTTCACCGCCACCGAGCAGCCGCGACGGCAGCGGGAAGCCGCTGGGCTGGGGCTTGGCGCTGACCTGGCCGAGGGTGCCTAGGGCCCCGCGGATCATGCTCGGCAAGGCCTGGGCCAGGGTGTTGCCAGCAATGATCGCGTTGAAATTGGTGCTGGCCGGCAGTTGCGGCAGGGCCTGGCCGATCAGGCGCAGCAGGTTGGCCTTGAGGTCGGGGGCCAGGCCCGGGGTTTGCCCGCCCAGCAGCTTGGCTTCCAGGAACACGCCGCTGTTGGCCAGGGCCAGGGCCAGGCCTTTGGGGCTGCTCAGTTGCTGGATGTCGGGCAGGCCGGCCAGCAGGGTTTGCGCGGCGCTGCGCAGTTCGGCCGAAGCGGTGCCGGTGGCGGGCAGGTTCTTCAGTGCCGTGAGCACACCTTCAAGGGACGCCTGGCGGCTGAATTGGGTTTGCAACTGCTGGGCCACGGCCATTTGTTCCTGGCGCCCGGCGGTGGGCACGAAGCTCAGCGTCTGGCTGCCCTGGACCAGTGCGCTGAGCAAGCTGCCGATGCGTAGCGGCTGCGGGCTGTCGATGCTCAGGGTGCTGCCGCTCAGGGCACTGTTGAGCAGGCTGACCATGGAGCGGAACACCGCCGGTTGCCCCGCTGCCTGGGGCAGTGCTTGGGTGGTCAGCACCTTGCCTTGCAGCAGGGTGCCCACCGGCAGTTGGGCGGTGTCGAGGCGGGTGAGGGTGGCAACGTTGGCCGCTTGCGCCTGTTGCACAGTGATGGCCAGGTTGCCCGCCGACGGCTGGCTTACCGCCAGGCGGGTGCCTTGGGGTAACGGCTGGGTGCTGGTGGCTTGCACGGTGGTTTGGCGGCCGCCGTCGAGGGTGACCTTGAGCAGCAACTGGAAGTTCTGGTCGGTCGGCTTGAGGGACAGCACCTCGGCCTTGGCGGTCTGCCCGGGGGCAATCAGCCCTTCGAGCGGCTGCAACAGCTTGAGCAATTCGCCACTTATCAGCGCCGGCCGGGGGGTGGCCGGGGCGGGTGCGGGCAGTGGGAGGATGTTCATGTCGCCTGTCATCGGGTCGCAACCTGTGGAAATAGCCCTCTTTAGTGTAGGGCGCTGCATGTATAATGCCGGCCGTCTTGGAGGGCATGGCGAAAACATCGCAAAACTTTGACGCAGCTCTCTAGAACAGCCCGCCGTTGCATTTATCCTGTAGCACTTTAACGGCCGCTCCCCTGCCGACTTGAACCGTAAAGGCCCGTGATCTCTTGACCAGCCCTTTCCTTGAAGCCGTAGCGCTCGCCTGTGAGCGCGACTTGCGGATGTTGTTCGAACAGCTCGAACTGCGTCTGGCCAGCGGCGATATGTTGCAGATCAGCGGCCCCAACGGCAGCGGCAAGACCAGCCTGCTGCGCCTGCTGGCCGGGTTGATGCAGCCTACCGCCGGGCAGATCCTGCTCAACGGCCAGCCCCTCAATGCCCAGCGCACGGAACTGGCGCAGAACCTGTTGTGGATCGGCCACGCCGCCGGCATCAAGGACTTGCTCAGCGCCGAAGAAAACCTCAGTTGGCTCTGTGCCCTGCACCAACCGGTGGGCCGCGAGGTGATCTGGCAGGCGTTGGCGGCGGTGGGCCTGCGTGGGTTCGAGGATGTGCCGTGCCACACCCTGTCCGCCGGGCAGAAGCGCCGCGTGGCTCTGGCGCGGCTGTACCTGGACGGCCCGCCGCTGTGGATTCTCGATGAACCCTTCACCGCCCTCGACAAGCAAGGCGTGGCCCAGCTCGAAGAACACCTGGCCGGCCATTGCGAGCAGGGTGGCATGGTCATCCTCACCACCCACCACACGCTCAGCCGCATGCCCCGGGGTTACCGCGAACTCGACCTGGGCGTTTACCTGGGAGGTCGGCCATGAGTGTCTTTGGCCTGTTGTTGGCCCGTGAAGCGCAGTTGCTGTTCCGTCGCCCGGCGGACCTGGCCAACCCCCTGGTGTTTTTCGCCATTGTGGTGGCGCTGTTCCCATTGGCGGTCGGCCCCGAGACTCAATTGTTGCAAACCTTGTCTCCGGGGCTGGTCTGGGTAGCGGCCCTTTTGTCCGTCCTGCTCTCGCTGGACGGGCTTTTTCGCAGTGATTTCGAGGATGGTTCCCTTGAACAGTGGGTCCTTTCGTCGCACCCCCTACCTCTTCTGGTTTTAGCCAAGGTACTGGCACACTGGGCGTTTTCCGGGTTGGCACTGGTTTTGCTCGCGCCCTTGCTGGCCTTGATGCTCGGTTTACCGACCGCGTGCCTGCCGGTCCTGTTGTTGTCGTTGCTGCTGGGCACCCCGGTGCTCAGCCTGCTCGGCGCGGTAGGGGCGGCGCTGACGGTGGGTTTGAAGCGCGGCGGCTTGCTGCTGGCGCTGTTGATCCTGCCGTTGTACATCCCGGTGTTGATCCTGGGCAGCGGCGCCTTGCAGGCGGCGTTGCAAGGCATGCCGGCCACGGGTTACCTGCTGTGGCTTGGCAGCCTGACCGCCCTGGCGGTAACCCTGACACCCTTTGCAATAGCCGCTGGCCTGAAGATCAGTGTCGGCGAATAATGAGGTCTGGTCAGTTTTTGACCAGTAAAGACCCTGGCTCCTCGCTCTGACGAAGAGCACCCGTGATGGAAACAGTAATGAACTGGACTTGGTTTCATAAGCTCGGCTCGCCCAAGTGGTTTTATGGCATCAGCGGCAAAATGCTGCCTTGGCTGAGCGTGGCCGCGGTGCTGCTGATTGGCGCTGGTGCGGTCTGGGGCCTGGCGTTCGCGCCCCAGGACTACCAGCAGGGCAACAGCTTTCGCATCATCTACATCCATGTGCCCGCTGCCTTGCTGGCCCAGTCCTGCTACGTGATGCTCGCCGTGTGCGGCATTGTCGGCCTGGTGTGGAAGATGAAGCTGGCGGACGTGGCCCTGCAAAGCGCCGCGCCCATCGGCGCGTGGATGACCGCCGTGGCGCTGGTCACCGGTGCCATCTGGGGTAAGCCGACCTGGGGCTCGTGGTGGGTCTGGGATGCGCGACTAACGTCCATGCTGATTCTGCTGTTTCTGTACTTCGGTCTGATTGCCCTGGGCAACGCCATCAGCAATCGTGACAGCGCGGCCAAGGCCTGCGCGGTGCTGGCAATTGTCGGGGTCATCAACATCCCGATCATCAAGTACTCGGTGGAGTGGTGGAACACCCTGCACCAGGGCGCCACCTTCAGCCTCACCGAAAAACCGGCCATGCCCGTGGAAATGTGGGCGCCGCTGCTGTTGACCGTGCTGGGTTTCTATTGCTTCTTCGGGGCCGTGCTGTTGCTGCGCATGCGCCTGGAAGTGCTCAAGCGCGAAGCCCGCGCCAGTTGGGTCAAGGCCCATGTGCTCGATACCCTGGGGGGCGCGCGATGAACTTTGCATCCTTCGCTGATTTTCTCGCCATGGGCCATCACGGCCTGTATGTCTGGTCGGCCTACGGCATCTGTTTTGCCGTGCTGGCTCTCAACGTCGCGGCGCCGATCCTGGCCCGCAAGCGTTATCTGCAACAAGAGGCGCGTCGTCTGCGCCGGGAGAACGGTAAGTGAATCCGCTGCGTAAAAAGCGTCTGTTGATAATCCTCGCAATCCTGGTGGGCGTTGGCGCTGCCGTCGGCCTGGCCTTGAGCGCCCTGCAACAGAACATCAACCTGTTCTACACCCCGACCCAGATCGCCAATGGCGAAGCGCCGCAGGACACCCGCATCCGCGCCGGCGGCATGGTGCAGGAAGGTTCGCTGCAACGCTCCGGCGACTCGCTGGACGTGCGCTTTGTCGTCACCGACTTCAATAAATCCGTGACCATCACCTACCGCGGCATCCTCCCCGACCTGTTCCGCGAAGGCCAGGGCATCGTCGCCCTGGGCAAGCTCAACGCCCAAGGCGTGGTGGTGGCCGACGAAGTGCTGGCCAAGCACGACGAGAAGTACATGCCCCCGGAAGTCACCAAGGCCCTCAACGACAGCGGCCAGTCGGCACCGGCTCCCGCGAAGAAGGAGGGTTAACCCATGACCCCGTCACTCTACATCCCTGAGCTGGGCCATTTGGCGATGATCCTGGCCCTGTGTTTTTCCATCGTCCAGGCCATCGTGCCGCTGCTCGGCGCCTGGCGCGGCGACCGCATGTGGATGGGCCTGGCCCAACCGGCGGCGTGGGGCCAGTTCGCGTTCCTGGCGTTCTCGTTTGGCTGCCTGACCTATGCCTTCATGGCCGACGACTTTTCCGTCGCGTATGTCGCCAGTAACTCCAACACCGCATTGCCCTGGTACTACAAGTTCAGCGCCGTGTGGGGCGCCCACGAAGGCTCGCTGCTGCTCTGGGCGTTGATCCTCGGCGGCTGGACTTTCGCCGTCTCGGTGTTCTCCCGGCAGTTGCCGCAGGTGATGCTGGCTCGCGTGCTGGCAGTGATGGGGATGATTAGCACCGGGTTCCTCAGCTTCCTGATCCTCACCTCCAACCCCTTTGCGCGCATCCTGCCGCAGATCCCCGCCAACGGCCGCGATCTCAACCCACTGTTGCAGGACATCGGCCTGATCGTTCACCCGCCGATGCTGTACATGGGCTACGTGGGCTTTTCCGTGGCCTTCGCCTTCGCCATCGCCGCGTTGCTCGGTGGGCGCCTGGACGCGGCGTGGGCCCGTTGGTCGCGGCCGTGGACGATCGTGGCCTGGGCTTTCCTCGGCGTCGGCATCACCCTGGGTTCGTGGTGGGCCTACTACGAACTCGGCTGGGGCGGCTGGTGGTTCTGGGACCCGGTGGAAAACGCCTCCTTCATGCCATGGCTGGTGGGCACGGCGCTGATCCATTCCCTGGCCGTCACCGAAAAACGTGGTGTGTTCAAGAGCTGGACCGTGTTGCTGGCCATCGCCGCGTTCTCCCTGAGCCTGCTGGGTACCTTCCTGGTGCGCTCCGGCGTGCTGACCTCGGTGCATGCCTTTGCCTCCGACCCGGAACGGGGCGTGTTCATCCTGATGTTCCTGCTGTTTGTGGTCGGCGGTTCGCTGACCCTGTTCGCCCTGCGCGCGCCGGTGGTCAAGAGCCACGTGGGCTTCAACCTGTGGTCCCGCGAGACGCTGTTGCTGGGCAATAACCTGGTGCTCGTGGTGGCGGCTTCGATGATCCTGCTGGGCACCCTGTACCCGCTGGTGCTCGATGCTTTGACCGGGGCCAAGATGTCCGTCGGTCCGCCGTACTTCAACGCGCTGTTCATCCCGCTGATGGCCCTGCTGATGGTGGTCATGGCCGTGGGTGTGCTGGTGCGTTGGAAAGACACTCCGCTCAAGTGGTTGCTGCGCATGCTCGCCCCGGTGCTGCTGGGCAGCGCCGCGCTGGCGGTGGTGGCGGGCGTGGCTTATGGCGACTTCAACTGGGCCGTGCTGGCCACCTTCATGCTCGCCGCCTGGGTGCTGCTGGCCGGGGTGCGCGATATTGTCGACAAGACCCGCCACAAAGGCCTTATCAAAGGCCTGCCGAGCCTGACCCGCAGCTACTGGGGCATGCAGATCGCCCACATCGGCATCGCCGTGTGCGCCCTGGGCGTGGTGTTGTCGAGCCAGAACAGCGCCGAGCGCGACCTGCGCCTGGAGCCGGGCGAGTCCATGGACCTGGCCGGTTATCACTTCATTTTCGACGGCGCCAAGCACTACGAAGGGCCGAATTTCACCTCCGACAAAGGCACCGTACGCGTGGTGCGCAACGGTAAGGAAATTGCCGTGCTGCACCCGGAAAAACGCCTGTACACCGTGCAGAACTCGGTCATGACCGAGGCCGGCATCGACGCAGGCTTCACTCGCGACATCTACGTCGCCCTCGGTGAACCCCTGGGCGAGGGCGCTTGGGCCGTGCGGGTCCACGTCAAACCATTCGTGCGCTGGATCTGGTTCGGTGGCCTGCTCACCGGCCTGGGCGGTGTATTGGCGGCGCTGGACCGGCGTTATCGGGTCAAGGTCAAAAGCCAGGTGCGCGAAGCCCTGGGCATGACGGGAGCGGCGGCATGAGACGTTGGATGATGGTGCTGCCCCTGGCAGTGTTCCTGGTGGTGGCAGTGTTCCTCTACCGCGGCCTGTACTTGAACCCGGCCGAGCTGCCCTCGGCCATGATCGGCAAGCCGTTCCCGGCGTTCAACCTGCCCAACGTGCAGGGTGACCGCCAATTGACCGAGGCCGACCTCAAGGGCAAGCCGGCGCTGGTCAACGTCTGGGCGACCTGGTGCATTTCCTGCCGGGTCGAGCACCCGGTGCTGAACAAACTGGCCGAACAGGGCGTGGTGATCTACGGCGTCAACTACAAGGACGTCAACGCCGACGCCTTGAAGTGGCTCAAGGAATTCCACAACCCCTACCAACTGGACATCCGCGACGAAGACGGCAACTTGGGCCTGAACCTGGGCGTCTACGGCGCACCGGAAACCTTCTTCATCGACGCCAAGGGCATCATCCGCGACAAGTTCGTGGGGGTGATCGACGAAGTGATCTGGCGTGAGCAACTGGCCGCCAAGTACCAGGCCCTGGTCGATGAGGCCAAGCCATGAAGTCGTGGTTAACCGCCGCCGTGCTGGCCCTGGGCATCGCCAGCGTCGCCCATGCCGCCATCGACACCTACGAGTTCGCCAACGACGGCGAGCGTGAGCGCTTCCACCAGCTGACCAAGGAGTTGCGTTGCCCCAAGTGTCAGAACCAGGACATCGCCGACTCCAACGCGCCGATTGCCGCCGACCTGCGCAAAGAAATTTTCCGCATGCTCGGCGAGGGCAAGGACAACCAGCAGATCATCGACTTCATGGTCGATCGCTACGGTGATTTCGTGCGCTATCGCCCGCCGTTGACCGGCAAGACCGCGCTGCTCTGGTTCGGCCCCGCCGCGTTGCTGCTGGGCGGGCTGGTGATTATCGGCGTGATCGTGCGCCGCCGCCGCGGCGCGGGCCCCGGTGCCCCCGAAACCCTTTCCCCTGATGAGCGCAAGCGCCTCGACCACCTCTTGGATAAAACCACGAATGATTGATTTCTGGCTGGCTGCGGGTCTGCTCCTACTGGTAGCCCTGAGTTTTCTGCTGATCCCGGTTCTACGCGGCCGTCGTGCCCAACGTGAAGAGGATCGTACCGCGCTGAACGTGGCGCTTTACCAAGAGCGCGTGGCTGAACTGCACAGCCAACAAGAGGAAGGCGTGCTCGACGTCGCGCAAATGGCCAGCGGCCGCGCCGAAGCGGCCCGTGAGTTGCTGGCCGACACCGAGGGCGCCGACACGGCGCGGGTGTCGCGCCTGGGCAAGACCGCACCGCTGATCGCCGCCATCCTCGTGCCCGTGCTGGGCCTGGGCCTCTATCTGCATTTCGGTGCCGCCGACAAGGTCGAATTGACCCGCGAGTTCGCCCAGGCGCCGCAGTCCATGGAAGACATGACCCAGCGCCTGGAGCGTGCCGTGGCGGCGCAACCGGATTCGGCCGAAGGCCTGTACTTCCTCGGCCGTACCTACATGGCCCAGGACCGTCCCGCCGACGCGGCGAAGATCTTCGAGCGCACCGTGGCCGTGGCCGGGCGCCAACCGGAACTGCTCGGGCAGTGGGCGCAGGCGCAGTATTTTGCCGACAACAAGAAATGGTCGGACAAGGTGCAAGCCCTGACCGACGAAGCCCTGAAGGCCGACCCTAAGGAAGTCACCAGCCTGGGCCTGTTGGGTATCGCCGCGTTTGAAGCAGAACGCTATCAGGACGCCATCGACTACTGGACGCGCCTGCAAGCCCAACTGCCGGCCGAAGACGCTTCGCGCGCGGCATTGCAGGGCGGTATCGAGCGTGCCACCGAGAAGTTGCAGGCCAACGGCGGCACGGTTGCCAAGGCGCCTGCGGCAGCGGTAGGCGGGGCGTTGCTCAAGGTCCGCGTCGACCTGGCGCCGGCACTCAAGGCCAAGGTGCAACCGGGCGACAGCGTGTTCATCTTCGCCCGTGCCGCTTCCGGCCCTCCGGCGCCCCTGGCGGCCAAACGGGTGACCGTGGCCGACCTGCCGGTTACCGTTGAACTGGGCGACGCGGACGCCATGATGCCGCAATTGAAACTGTCGAACTTCCCTGAAGTCCAACTGGTTGCGCGCGTCTCCCGCGCCGGCCAACCGACTGCCGGCGAATGGATCGGTCGCAGCAAGCCCCTGGCCAGCAGCACCACCGCGCCGCAACAACTGACCATCGACAGCCCGGACCAATAACAGAGAAGCCGCCCATGACCGCCATCGCTCGCCTCACCCTGCTCAGTCTGGTTTTAGGGTTAAGCGCATGTGCGGTCCAGCGGCCCACGCCGGGCCCCTTGCCGCCGATCCCACCCGCCGGCCCCACGACCCAACCGGTGCCCCCGGCCAAAGTCCCCGGCAAACCCGTGACCCCCATCCCGCCTGCCAAACCCGTGCCGCGCACCTCCGCCAGCTTCGCCCCGCCACCGGGCGGTAACAGCCACTGGGACGCCAAACTCGGCGTCTATGCCCTCGACAACCAACCCGGCACCTACTACCGCCAGCGCACCTACTACCGCTGGAACAACGGCTGGAGCCGCGCCATCAGCCCCAACGGCCCATGGGAAGAAACCGACGTCCACGGCGTGCCCTCGGGGTTGGGGCGGTTGCATCCGCAGTAAGTTCAAAACCCCTGTAGCAAGCGGGCTCGCCCGCGCTGGGAGGCGTAGCCGCCCCCAAAGCCGTCGTCCGTATGTTTGAGTGGATGACGATTTTGGGAGCGCTTCGCACTCCAGCGCGGGCGAGCCCGTTTGCTACGTGCCTGTGGCGTTACTGGCCGCTATAGATCTGGTCGAACACGCCACCGTCATTGAAGTGGGTCTTTTGCACGGTGCGCCAGTCGCCGAAGGTTTTTTCCACGGAGAGGAAGTCCACTTTCGGGAAGCGGTCGGTGTACTTGGCCAGCACTTTCGGGTCCCGTGGGCGCAGGTAGTTGTTGGCGGCGATTTCCTGGCCTTCGGGGGACCACAGGTACTTGAGGTATTCCTCGGCGGCGGCGCGGGTGCCTTTTTTGTCGACGACTTTATCGACGACCGACACCGGTGGCTCGGCTTCGGCGGAGACGCTCGGGTAGACGACCTCGAATTGGTCGCGGCCGAATTCGCGGGCGATCATCTCGGCTTCGTTCTCGAAGGTCACCAGGACGTCGCCGATCTGGTTGGTCATGAAGGTGGTGGTGGCCGCGCGACCGCCGGTGTCCAGCACGGGCGCTTGCTTGAACAGTTTGCCGACGAAGTCCTTGGCCTTGTTTTCGTCGCCGCCGTTTTTCAGCACGTAGCCCCACGCGGACAGGTAGGTGTAGCGGCCGTTACCCGAGGTTTTCGGGTTGGGCACGATCACCTGCACGCCGTCCTTGAGCAGGTCGGGCCAGTCTTTGAGGGCTTTGGGGTTGCCTTTGCGCACGATGAACACGGTGGCCGAGGTGAACGGCGCGCTGTTGTCTGGCAGGCGCGTGACCCAGTTGTCCGGGACCAGTTTGCCGTTGTCGGCCAGGGCGTTGATGTCGGTGGCCATGTTCATGGTGATGACGTCGGCGGGCAGGCCGTCGATCACCGAGCGCGCTTGTTTGCTGGAGCCGCCGAAGGACATTTGCAGGGTGATGTTCTCGTTGTGCTCGGCTTTCCAGTGTTTCTGGAAGGCGGCGTTGTAGTCCTTGTAGAAGTCGCGCATGACGTCATAGGACACGTTGAGCAGGGTAGGGGCGGCCTGGGCGACGCTGCCCAGGGCCAGGCCAGCGGCCAGAAGTGAGGCGCCAAAGAGTTTTTTCACTGCGCATTCCTTGTTGTATTCAGGGTGTTCGAGGTGGGGTAAGGGCCTTTTGCCATCGACTATAGCCGGGGCGGTATATCTCTTTAAAGATTAAAAAGAACTTTGCTTATTCGATTTTCTTAAACAGTGCATTGCCGCAGCGCGAGCAAAATGCGGCGCCGTGTTCGTGGCTGTTCTTTTTGCACACCGGGCAGTCGTGTTGCAGTTGTTCACCGCGCATGGCGTTGGCCAGTTCGGCGGTGAAGATGCCGGTGGGCACGGCGATGATCGAGTAACCGGTAATCATCACCAGGGACGAAATAATCTGGCCCAGGGTGGTCTTGGGCACGATATCGCCAAAGCCCACGGTGGTGAGGGTGACGATGGCCCAGTAGATGCCGGTGGGGATGCTGGTGAAACCGTGCTCGGGGCCTTCGATCACGTACATCAGGGTGCCGAACACGGTCACCAGGGTGCACACACTGAGCAGGAATACGATGATTTTCTGCTTGCTGCCGCGCAGGGCCGAGAGCAGGTAGTTGGCCTGCTTGAGGTAAGGGCTGAGCTTGAGCACGCGAAAGATACGCAGCATGCGGATGATGCGGATTATCAGCAGGTATTGGGCGTCGCTGTAGTACAGCGCGAGGATGCCGGGGACGATGGCCAGCAGGTCCACCAGGCCATAGAAACTGAACGCATAGCGCAGCGGCTTGGGCGAGCAGTACAGGCGCAGGCCGTACTCGATGGCAAAAACCAGGGTGAAGCCCCACTCGATGGCCTGCAACAGCCCGGCGTAGTGCTGGTGGATGCTGTCGATGCTGTCCAGGATCACCACCACCAAGCTGGCCAGGATGATAAGCAGCAAGCTCTGGTCGAAGCGCCGCCCGGCCTGGGTGTCGGTCTGGAAAATCATGATGTAGAGCCGTTCACGCCAGTGCTTGTTGCTGTCCATGGGTTACGCCTGAAACGAAGGTCAACGCAGCCTAGGTGGATTGCCCGGGGTTGCGCAAGGCGCGCAATCGCGGGCGGCCTGTTGCAGCACTCGGGTGGCGGCGCGCACCAGCCAGCAGGCGAGGACGAAAGGCGCCGTCAGGGCGGCCAGGCCGATGGCGGCAAAGCCCGGAGCGAGGACGATCGCCAGGGCAATGCCCAGCAGGGGCAACCAGGGCTGGCGCCGTTGCTGGCTCAGCGCCAGGGCGGCCAGGGCCGGGTTGTAGCTGTACAGGCCCTGCAAGGCCTGGTTGGGGGCGTCGAGCAGCAACCCGGCGCCCAGGCCCAGTGCCGCGCCGAGCAAGGCCCAGGCTGCCGCGTGGCGATTGGCGAGCAACAGCCCCGCGCCGATCAGCACGCCGGCCAAGGGCGCCTCCAGCAGCATGACCTGGCCCAGGCCCTTGAACAGTGCCAGCAACAGGCTCATCCCGTTCACGGGCAGGGCCGCCAGGGGCGCGGCGGCGGGCAGCTCGGCCGTGCTTAGCAGCAGCCAGCCCAGGGCGATGAACGGTGCCGTGTAGGCGGGCAGGCAAGTGGGGTTGGGCGCGCGTTTGAGCCACTGGCGCACCAGCATCGCACTGAGGCCGCCGCCGGCAATTATCAGCGGCACCAGTAGCACCGACCAGGGCAATACCTGGGGCAGCAGCAGGCCGAGCAGCACGCCGTTGTAGCTGTAGAGCCCGGCTTCGCGCTCGGCCTTGGGGTAGCCGCGGCGCTGGGCGGTGAGCAACCCGGCGACGCCGCCCAGTAACGCGCCGCCGAGCAGGGCCGGGGCGCTGCACAGAACTGCCAGCAGGCAGAGCACGCCGCACAGCGCATGGCGTTGCAGGAAAATCTGGCTGAAACCGTGGAGCAGGGCGGTGGCCCAGTCGGGGCAGTGGGTGGAGTTCGGGGTCATGGGGGTTGGGCACAGAGAGGGGGACCGAGGTGGCCTTAATCGCGCGCAGGCTCGCTCGCCCCAGGTCCATACGCACCTTTTGTGGGAGCGAGCCTGCTCGCGATAGGGCCGCTACCGACGCTAGATCAACGTCTCGATACGCAATGAGTTGGTCGACCCGGGGCGCCCGAACGGCACGCCGGCGGTTATCAGCAGGGTGTCGCCGCGCCGGGCCATGCCTTGGGCCTGGGCGATTTCCAGGGCCGTGGAGCACACCTCATCGACCTGGCGCAAACGGTCGTTGACCACCGAATGCACGCCCCAGGCCACGCTCAGGCGTCGGGCCGTGGAGAGGTGGGGCGTGAGGTTGAGGATCGGCAACCCGGGCCGCTCCCGCGCCGCCCGCAGGCTGGATGCCCCGGATTCGCTGTAGTTGACCAGCACTGCCACCGGCAGGATGTTGCTGATGCGCCGGATCGCGCAGCTGATGGCGTCCGAGGTGGTCGCTTCAGCCTTGGGCCGGCTTACGTCCAGTTGGGTCTGGTAGTCCGGGCCGCCTTCGACCTGGCGGATGATCTTGCTCATCATCTGCACCGCTTCGAGGGGGTACTCGCCCGAGGCGGTTTCCGCCGACAGCATCACCGCGTCCGCCCCTTCGGCCACCGCGTTGGCGACATCGGTGACCTCGGCGCGGGTGGGCGCCGGGGAGAAACGCATGGATTCGAGCATCTGCGTGGCCACCACCACCGGTTTACCCAATTGGCGGCAGGTGCGGATGATGTCCTTCTGGATCTGCGGCACGCTCTCGGCCGGCACTTCCACCCCCAGGTCACCGCGGGCGACCATGATGGCGTCGCTCAATTCGGCGATTTCCCACAGTTGGGCCACGGCCGACGGCTTCTCGATCTTGGCCATCAGGAACGCCTTGTCGCCGATCAACGCGCGGGCTTCGTGGATATCCTGCGGGCGTTGCACGAACGACAGCGCCACCCAGTCCACCCCCAGCTCCAAGCCGAAACTCAGGTCGCGGCGGTCCTTGGCGGTCAGGGGGCTTAAGTCCAGCACCGCTTCGGGTACGTTGACGCCTTTGCGGTCCGACAGTTCGCCGCCATTGAGCACCGTGGTGTCGATGGCGTCGGCGTGTTTGGCGGTCACCCGCAGGCGCAGTTTGCCGTCGTCGAGCAGCAGGTCCATGCCCGGCTCCAGGGCCGCGATGATCTCGGGGTGGGGCAGGTTGACCCGGCGCTGGTCGCCCGGCGTGGGGTCCAGGTCCAGGCGCAGGGCCTGGCCGCGCAGCAGTTGCACCTTGCCGTCGGCGAACCGGCCAACCCGCAGTTTCGGCCCTTGCAGGTCCATCAGGATGCCCAAAGGGTAGTTGAGCTGGCGCTCCACCTCGCGGATCCACTGGTAGCGCTGGGCGTGGTCGGCGTGGTCGCCGTGGCTGAAGTTGAGGCGAAAAATGTTCACCCCGGCCTCCACCAGTTCGCGGATATCGTCGATGCCGTCTGTGGCAGGGCCCAGGGTGGCGAGGATTTTGACCTTCTTGTCAGGCGTCATGGGCGGGGCTCTCAAGGATCAGGATGGCGCGAAAGTCATTGACGTTGGTGCGCGTCGGCTCGGTGACGATCAAGGCGTCCAGCGCCTGGAAGTAGCCGTAGCCATTGTTGTTGTCCAGTTCCGCGCTGGCGCTCAGGCCCAGGGCTTCGGCGCGGGCGTAGCTGGCGGGGGTCATCAGGGCGCCGGCGTTGTCCTCGGAGCCGTCGATGCCGTCGGTGTCGCCGGCCAGGGCGTACACCCCAGGCAGGCCCTTGAGGCTGTCGGTCAGGCTCAGGAGGAACTCGGCGTTGCGCCCGCCCCGGCCATTGCCGCGCACGGTGACGGTGGTTTCGCCGCCCGAGAGGATCACGCAGGGCGCCGCCAACGGCTGGCCGTGGAGCACGATCTGGCGGGCGATGCCGGCGTGGACTTTGGCCACCTCCCGCGACTCGCCTTCCAGGTCACCGAGGATCAGTGGGCTGAACCCGGCCTGGCGCGCCTTGACCGCCGCCGCTTCCAGGGATTGCTGCGGGCGGGCGATCAATTGGAAATGGCTGCGGGCCAGGCTCGGGTCGCCGGGTTTGACCGTCTCCGACGCGGGGTTTTGCAGCCAGGCGCGCACGCTGGCGGGCACCTCGATGCCATAGCGGGCGAGGATCGCCAGGGCCTGCGCCGAGGTGCTCGGGTCGGCCACGGTGGGGCCGGAGGCGATCACGGTGGCCAGGTCGCCCGGCACGTCGGAAATCGCGTAGGTGTACACCGTCGCCGGCCAGCAGGCTTTGCCCAAGCGCCCGCCCTTGATGGCCGAGAGGTGCTTGCGCACGCAGTTCATCTCGCCAATGGTGGCGCCGGACTTGAGCAGGGCTTTGTTGATCGACTGTTTATCGGCCAGGGTAATGCCGGCGGCGGGCAAGGCCAGCAACGCCGAGCCGCCGCCGGAGAGGAGGAAAATCACCCGGTCGTCTTCATTCAGGTGGCTCACCAACTCCAGCACCCGGCGAGCCACCGCCAGGCCCGCGGTGTCGGGCACCGGGTGGGCGGCCTCGACCACTTCGATTTTGCTGCACGGCGCACCGTGGCCGTAGCGGGTGACCACCAGGCCCGAGATTTCGCCCTGCCAGCAGCGCTCGACCTCCTGGGCCATGGCGGCAGCGGCCTTGCCGGCGCCGATGACAATCACCCGCCCGCTACGGTCGGCGGGCAGATGAGCTTGCAGCACCTGGCGGGGATGGGCGGCGTCGATGGCTGTGGCGAACAGCTCACGGAGCAATTGTTGTGGATCGACCGACATGGCGGGCTCCCGGTTTTTTGTGGTTCGGCTTGGAACGCATGGACAGCCCCTGTGGGCGCGAGCCTGCTCGCGATAGCGATTCGTCAGGCCCGCCGAAGGTTGACTGTAGCGGCCTCATCGCGAGCAGGCTCGCTCCCATGGGGTGTGTGCTGCTTACTTCTCCCGAATCGAGAAGTTCGCCATGTGCTCCAGGCCCTTGATAAGCGCCGAGTGGTCCCAGTTGGCGCCGCCGAGGGCGTTGCAGGTGCTGAACACTTGCTGGGCGTTGGCGGTGTTGGGCAGGTTGATCCCCAGTTCGCGGGCGCCGGCCAGGGCCAGGTTGAGGTCTTTCTGGTGCAGGCTGATGCGGAAACCCGGGTCGAAGGTGCCCTTAATCATGCGCTCGCCGTGCACTTCGAGGATCTTCGAGGAGGCGAAACCCCCCATCAGCGCTTCACGCACCTTGGCCGGGTCGGCGCCATTTTTGGCGGCGAACAACAGCGCCTCGGCCACGGCTTGGATGTTGAGGGCGACAATGATCTGGTTCGCCACTTTCGCGGTTTGCCCGTCGCCGTTGCCGCCGACCAGGGTGATGTTCTTGCCCATGCTCTGCAACAGCGGCAGGGCGCGGGCGAAGGCCTGGTTGTCGCCGCCGACCATGATGCTCAGGGTCGCGGCCTTGGCCCCGACTTCGCCGCCGGACACCGGGGCGTCCAGGTACTGCGCGCCTTTTTCGTTGATCCGCGCGGCGAAGGCCTTGGTCGCGGTGGGCGAGATGGAACTCATGTCGATGACAACCTTGCCGGGGCCCACGC
The DNA here is from genome assembly GCF_059862525.1 of Pseudomonas sp. MF08875. NCBI lineage: Bacteria > Pseudomonadati > Pseudomonadota > Gammaproteobacteria > Pseudomonadales > Pseudomonadaceae > Pseudomonas > Pseudomonas sp. MF08875. The sequence goes on along the minus strand of NZ_JCBCUW010000025.1, from coordinate 28,792 downwards.
CTTCGGCGACGCCGCTGGCACTGAACAGCACGTCTTCGACCTGGGGCGTATCGGGCACCATGACGATGATGAATTCAGCTTCCTGGGCCACTTCTTTCGGGTTGGCCAGGGCGATGGCGCCGGCGGCGACCAGGTCGGCCGGGGCTTTGTCGTGGTGCTCGGACAGGAGCAGCGTGTGGCCGGCCTTTTGCAGGTTCTGCGCCATTGGGCGACCCATGATGCCGGTGCCGATGAATCCGATTTTAGCCATGGAGAAATCCTCTTGTTTTTATAGGTCTTGCGCGCTTCCCGCAGGGGGCAGGGGCGCAGTCAGATCGCGTTGTGGCTCTTGAGCCAACCCAGCCCCGCTTCAGTGGTGGTCAGCGGCTTGTACTCGCAGCCGACCCAGCCCTGGTAACCGATGCGGTCCAGGTGTTCAAACAGGAAGCGGTAGTTGATTTCGCCGGTGCCCGGCTCGTTGCGCCCGGGGTTGTCGGCCAGTTGGATGTGATTGATGTCGTCCAGGTGCGTGGCCATGGTGCGGGCCAGGTCACCTTCCATGATTTGCATGTGGTAGATGTCGTATTGCAAGTACAGGTTGGCACTGCCCACCTGCTCGCGGATCGCCAGGGCCTGGGCCGTGGTGTTGAGGTAGAAACCCGGAATGTCGCGGGTGTTGATCGCTTCCATCACCAGTTTGATGCCCGCCGCGTGCAGCTTGTCGGCGGCGTACTTGAGGTTGTCGACGAAGGTCTGCTGCACCGTGGCGCAGTCCAGGCCCTGGGGGCGGATGCCGGCCAGGCAGTTGACCTGGCGGTTGCCCAGCACCTGGGCGTAGGCGATGGCCAAATCGACACCGGCGCGGAACTCCTCGACCCGGTCCGGGTGGCAGGCGATGCCTCGTTCACCCTTGGCCCAGTCGCCGGCCGGCAGGTTGAACAGCACTTGGGTCAGGCCGTGGGCATCGAGCTGAGCCTTGATCTGGGCCGAGCTGAAGTCGTAGGGGAACAGGTACTCGACACCACTGAAACCGGCCTTGGCGGCGGCTTCGAAGCGGGCGAGGAAGTCCTGCTCGGTAAACAGCATGGACAGGTTGGCGGCAAAACGCGGCATGGTGGTCTCCTGAAAGTTGTGCATGTTCCGTGTGGGAGCCAGCCTGCTGGCGATAGCCGTCGGTCAGTCAACAACAACGCTGAATGTGCCGGCCTTATCGCGAGCAGGCTCGCTCCCACCGGGGGGCGAGCAAGGGTTAATCGAGCAGCGAAATCGCCGTGGGCGCATCGTTGCCCACCAGCGCCAGGTCTTCGAATTCGTTGACGGCGTTGATCTCGGTGCCCATGGAAATGTTGGTCACGCGCTCCAGAATAATCTCAACGATCACCGGCACCTTGAATTCTTCGATCATTTCCTGGGCGCGGCGCAGGGCCGGTTGGATCTGTGCCGGCTCGAACACCCGCAGCGCCTTGCAGCCCAGGCCTTCGGCGACGGCCACGTGGTCAACGCCATAGCCGTTGAGTTCCGGGGCGTTGAGGTTGTCGAAAGACAACTGCACGCAGTAGTCCATTTCAAACCCGCGCTGGGCCTGGCGGATCAGCCCAAGGTAGGAATTGTTCACCACTACGTGTATGTACGGCAGCTTGAACTGCGCGCCCACGGCCAGTTCTTCGATCATGAACTGGAAGTCGTAGTCGCCGGACAAGGCCACCACTTTGCGGCTTGGGTCAGCCTTGACCACGCCCAGGGCGGCGGGGATGGTCCAGCCCAACGGGCCGGCCTGGCCGCAGTTGATCCAGTGCCGTGGCTTATAGACGTGTAGGAATTGCGCACCGGCAATCTGCGACAAACCAATGGTGCTGACGTAGCAAGTGTCTTTGCCGAACACCTGGTTCATCTCTTCGTACACGCGCTGGGGCTTGACCGGCACATTATCGAAGTGGGTCTTGCGGTGCAGGCTGGCCTTGCGCTGCTGGCAGTCCTGCAACCAGGCGCTGCGGTTTTTCAGCTTGCCGGCGGCTTGCCATTCACGGGCCACTTCGATGAACACGGTCAGGGCCGAGGCGGCGTCGGAGACGATGCCCAGGTCCGGGGTGAATACGCGGCCGATCTGCGTGGGCTCGATGTCAACGTGGATGAATGTGCGCCCTTGGGTGTAGACCTCCACCGAGCCGGTGTGGCGGTTGGCCCAGCGGTTGCCGATGCCCAGCACCGCGTCGGATTTGAGCATCGTCGCGTTGCCGTAGCGGTGCGAGGTTTGCAGGCCGACCATGCCCACCATTTGCGGGTGATCGTCGGGGATGGTGCCCCAGCCCATCAGGGTGGGAATGACCGGGATGCCGGTCAGCTCGGCGAATTCCACCAGCAGCTCGCTGGCGTCGGCGTTGATGATGCCGCCGCCGGCTACGAGCAGTGGGCGTTCGGCCTGGTCCAGCAGGGCCAGGGCTTTTTCCACCTGGAGGCGGGTGGCCGAAGGCTTGGCCAGGGGCAGGGGCTGGTAGGCGTCGATGTCGAATTCGATTTCGGCCATTTGCACGTCGAACGGCAGGTCGATCAGCACGGGGCCGGGGCGCCCGGAGCGCATTTCATAAAAGGCTTTCTGGAAGGCGTAGGGCACCTGGCCCGGCTCCAGCACGGTGGTCGCCCACTTGGTGACGGGTTTGACGATGCTGGTGATGTCCACGGCCTGGAAGTCTTCCTTGTGCATCCGCGCCCGCGGGGCCTGGCCGGTGATGCACAGGATCGGGATCGAGTCGGCCCAGGCGCTGTAGAGCCCGGTGACCATGTCGGTGCCGGCCGGGCCCGACGTGCCGATGCACACGCCGATATTGCCGGCCTTGGTGCGGGTGTAACCCTCGGCCATGTGCGAGGCGCCTTCCACGTGGCGAGCAAGGACGTGATCGATGCCACCGACCTTTTGCAGGGCCGAGTACAGCGGGTTGATGGCGGCGCCCGGGATACCGAAGGCAGTGTCCACACCTTCACGGCGCATCACCAGAACGGCGGCTTCGATTGCTCTCATTTTGCTCATGGTTTTGTGCCTTTTGCGTTTTGTAATTGTATACAAGTGGTTTTTGCGGCGAGTGTATTCATGGCCGGCTGAGAAGGTCAATCCCTTTTCTCAAGCGCCTGTTTCAATTGTTGAGGGCTTTGAACACTGTGATTTTTCGTCGCTTCGGGTAATTTGCGAGAATTATTGTATACAAAAATAGATTCTATTGTGTTCTATTTGTAGTGTCTGTTTTTCATCAAGCCCCCAGGCTTTTCCCTAACAAGATAAGGACGGCACCCATGAGCGCTTTAACCTTGAAAGTCGCAGTCAGCCTGACCGGCCAGGCCATCCATGCCGGGCGGCAGATCGCCGCTGCGCCCCTGACCGTCGCGGTCCTGGACGCGGGCGGGCACCTGTTGAGCCTGCAACGCGAAGACGGCGCCAGCCTGTTGCGCCCGCAAATCGCCATCGGCAAGGCCTGGGGGGCGATTGCCCTGGGCAAGGGCTCACGCTTGCTGGCCCTGGACGCCCAGCAACGCCCAGCCTTCATCGCCGCCCTCAACAGCCTGGGCCAGGGCAGCGTCGTCCCTGCCCCTGGCGGTGTACTGATCCGCGACCCACAAGGCACCGTCATCGGCGCCATCGGCATCAGTGGCGACACCTCGGACATTGACGAGCAATGCGCCATCAGCGCGATAGAAGCCCAGGGTTTGCGGGCGGATGCGGGGGTGGGGGCTTGACTGTGCTGGGCTGATACACCGCCATCGCGAGCAGGCTCGCTCCTGTTGGGGGCACGACCTTCTGTGTGCCAGCCTGCTCGCGATGAGGTCCTCCATGAAACATCCTGCCAAGCAGATTCACCGCCCCAAGCCTTCTGCAGCCCTAACCTTGCAGAACCCATTCTGCACAGGGGCAATGGAATGCCTGCACACCCTGCATCAAAACGCTTAAGGCTCGGACGCTTTAGCGAGGCCGGGCGGATTTATCTGCTGACCACCAACACGCGAGACAGAGAGCCTGTTTTCAGCGACGTTGCCTTGGGCAGATTGGTCGTCGCGCAGTTTCGTCACGCCCAGGAGCGCGGCTGCGTTCACTCTTTGGCTTGGGTGGTGATGCCTGACCACTTTCACTGGCTGATCGAGTTGCGGCAGGGAAATTTAGGTGAGTTGATGCAAAAGACCAAATCGCTGGCGAGCAAAGCCGTGAATCGAGCAGTTGGCCGCCAAGTGCGCCTCTGGCAGCCGGGGTTTCATGATCGTGCGCTGCGCCGGGACGAGGATTTGGTCAAGCTGGCCCGCTATGTGGTGGCCAATCCGTTGCGTGCGGGGTTGGTGGGGCGCCTGGGCGACTATCCGCTGTGGGATGCGATCTGGGTTTGAGCGCAATGAGAGGTGCCTTTATCGCGAGCAGGCTCGCTCCCACAGGGGGGCTGGGTATCGGCCCCAACAAATCGCCTGTGGGAGCGAGCCTGCTCGCGATAGCCGCGCCGCGGTGCCTTAATCCGGCGCACACCCTTTGAGCACCAACCGGATAATGGTCTGGGCGGCGGCTTCGTAGTCGGTTTCGTCGAGTTTGGCTTTGCCGGTGACCACCGAGATCTGCCAGTCGAAGTCGGCGTAGGTCTGGGTCGCGGCCCAGATGCTGAACATCAGGTGGTGGGGGTCGAGGGGGGCGATCTGGCCGCGGTCGATCCAGGTCTGGATGCAGTCGATGTTGTGCTTGGCCTGGGCGTTGAGCTGCTGCACCTGGTCGGCGCTCAGGTGGGGGGCGCCGTGCATGATTTCGCTGGCGAACACCTTGGAGGCAAAGGGCAGGTCACGGGAGATGCGGATTTTCGAGCGGATGTAGGCGCTCAGCACTTCGCCCGGCACGCCGTCGGCGTTGAAGGGGGTGGAGGCTTGCAGGATCGGCTCGATGATGCTTTCGAGCACCTCGCGGTAGAGGTTGTCCTTGGATTTGAAGTAGTAGTAGACGTTGGGTTTGGGCAGCCCGGCCTTGGCGGCGATGTCACTGGTCTTGGTCGCGGCGAAGCCCTTGTCGGCGAACTCTTCGCTGGCGGCCCGCAGGATCAGTTCTTTATTACGCTCGCGGATGGTGCTCATAAACCAGGTGATTCCTTGCCGGTACGGGCGGTGGCGCATGGTAGCACCGCGTTTGCGCGAGGCTCAAGAATGCCCCATAGGGCCTATTGCCGCGCTATGCTCCATCACATTTCTTGTGACAGGACGACCTTCCATGGCTGGCAGCAGCTTGTTGTTATTGATCGATGACATCGCCGCGGTGCTCGATGACGTGGCGCTGATGACCAAAATGGCGGCGAAGAAGACCGCCGGGGTGCTGGGCGACGACCTGGCGCTCAACGCCCAGCAGGTGAGCGGCGTGCGTGCCGAGCGGGAGATTCCGGTGGTGTGGGCGGTGGCCAAGGGGTCGTTCGTGAACAAGCTGATTCTGGTGCCTTCGGCCCTGGCCATCAGTGCGTTCGTGCCCTGGCTGGTGACGCCGCTGCTGATGGTCGGCGGCGCGTACTTGTGTTTCGAGGGCTTTGAGAAACTGGCCCACAAGTTCCTGCACAGCCCCGCCGAGGACCAGGCCGAGCACGCCAAACTCGTGCAGGCAGTGGCGGACCCGGCCACCGACCTGGTGGCGTTCGAGCGCGGCAAGATCAAGGGTGCGATCCGCACCGACTTCATTCTCTCGGCGGAAATCATCGCCATCACCTTGGGCACCGTGGCCGACGCGCCGCTGACCCAGCAGGTCATTGTGTTGTCGGGCATCGCCCTGGTGATGACGGTGGGGGTGTATGGCCTGGTGGCGGGCATCGTCAAACTCGACGACCTGGGCCTGTGGCTGACGCAGAAAAGCGGGCAGGTCGCTCAAAGTGTCGGCGCGGCGATCCTGCGGGCGGCGCCTTACATGATGAAGGGCCTGTCGGTGATCGGTACGGCGGCGATGTTCCTAGTGGGCGGCGGCATCCTCACCCACGGTGTGCCGGCGATCCATCACTGGATCGAAGGCGTGGGCGCGGCGGCGGGCGGAGCGGGGTTTATCGTGCCGATCTTGCTCAACGGCGTGGCCGGGATCGTGGCCGGCGCCGTGGTGCTGGCCGGCGTGATGGCGGCGACGAAGATTTGGAAGGCGTTTAGCGGTCGCTAGCTACAAGCTGCAAGCTTGAGGCTTGCAGCTCCTATCTATTCCGCAATTTGCAGCTTGCGCGCTTCGGTGTAGACGTAGCGCACTTTTTCGTACTCGAACGGTGTGTTCAGTTGGCCGTAGCGGAAGCTGGTCTGGTAGCGCTTGTCTACGCCGCGCAAAACCCAGACTTCTGGGTGGTTGCTGCTGACTTCGGCGACGTTGAGGAAGTTGACCGTGGATTCGGCGCTGTAGTCGAACACCAGCCCGCCGGTGTCGCGCAGGTTGGAAGGGCCGAGGATCGGCAGGATCACGTAGGCGCCGCCCGGTACGCCGTAGAAGCCTAGGGTCTGGCCGAAGTCTTCGCTTTGGCGCGGCAGGCCCATTTTGGTGGCCGGGTCCCACAGGCCGGCGACGCCGAGGGTGGTGTTGAGCAGCAGCCGCGCGGTGGTTTCCATGGAGCGCTGGCCCTTGAACTGCAACAGGCTGTTGAGCAGGTTCGGCACGTCCCCCAGGTTGTTGAAGAAATTGCTCACGCCGCTGCGCAAAAAGCTGGGGGTGATGTAGCGGTAGCCGTCGATCACCGGCAGGAACACCCACTGGTCGAAACGGTAGTTGAAGTGGTAGACGCGCCGGTTCCACGACTCCAGCGGGTCATACACGTTCAGGGCATTGAGGGTGGAGCGCTCGAATTCGCGCTGGTCCAGGCCCGGGTTGAACTTGAGTTTGGTCAAGGGCTCGGTGAAACCGTCCGGGGCGACCACGGTCGGCGCATTGGCCTTGCTGTTGTCGGCTTGGGCGACGCCTGCGCTCAGTAAAGCGGCAATAAGCAGGAAGTGTTTAGCCACGGAAAAACTCCAGCATGGCGTCGCTGTTGACGCGATAGTTCAGGTTGCCGCAATGGCCGCCGTGGGGGTAGACCGTCAAGCGGTCACCGAATGTGGTGCGCAGAAAACCCAGGTCGCCCGGGCCCAGGATCACGTCATCGGCGTTGTGCATCACGGCGATTTTCGGGCTGGTTTGCAGGTAATCCTTGAGGGCGTAGAGGCTGACCTGGTCGATCAGTTGCAGCAGGCTGCCGCCGTCGGTGCGGGCGCGCCACATGGGGATCACTTGTTCGGTCAGGTAGCAGTCGAAGTCGCATTGCAGGGCGCGCTTGAGGAACGGCGTGAGGCTGGTGCCTTCGCTGATGGGGTATTTGGGCGGGGTAATCAGGCCGCGGCGGTTGATGAGGTCGGAGGTGAAGGCGATGTCGGCCGCCGAAAAGCGGAACGAGGTGCCGATCAGCATGGCCATCTGTTCGTTGGTCAGGTGCTGCTTGGACTGCTGGAAGTCGTAGAGCAGGGCATCGTTGAGGTCGATGTAGCCTTTTTGCTGGAAATAGCGGGTCAGCTTGTTGAGCACCAGTTCATAGAAAGTGGTGTTGTTATTGATGCCCTTGACCTCGGTCTGCACCAGTTTGTCCAGGTTGCTGATGGAGGTGTAGAGATTGACTGGCGGGTTGAGCAGCAAAACCTTCTTGAAGTTGAAGCTGCGCCGGGTTTCGTCCAAGTGGGCGACGAACGCCGCATTCAGCGCGCCGAGGCTGTAGCCGGTGAGGTAGTAGTCGGTAACCGGCAGTTTCGGGTGCTGGGCGCGCACCGCTTGCATCACGCGGTAGAGGTCTTCGGCGTCTTCCTTGCTCACCCCGGGGGTGGCGAAGCGCGAGGCGGCGCTGATGAAGTCGAAACTGGTGGGTGAGGACAGCTGCACCACGTGGTAACCGGCCTGGTAGTAGAGCTTTTTCAGGTACTCGTTGAGGCTGCTGTGGTACGGCGCGCCGGTGCCGGCGATCAGGAAGATCAGCGGCGCAGCGTGGTCCTGCTTGGCCATGCGGTAGGTGAGTTTCTTCACTGCCCAGAAGTTGTCCGGCAGGATGAATTCACGTTCCGGGCGCAGGGTCAGGCTGTAGTCGGCTTGGTCGATGTCTTCGTCCAACGGCAATTGCGGGCGCAGGTCCGGCGGGGTGGTGGCAATGGTGGCTTCAAAAGGGTTGGTCAGCGGGTAGCCATAGCTAGCGGCATCAATGTCCACCGCCAGTGCGGACGCACTCAAGAATAGGCCGCCAAACAGGGCGGCGCAGCGCAAGCATCGGAGCATGACGAGATCCCTTAGAGGAAAGTACCGAATGGTGTTCGCAGGCTATGACCGCCGCAGTTGTGCCAAAGTGCCATGAGGGCAGCTAAACAGGCACAATCGGGGCTAATAGTAGCTGGACGATACAGGTTGCAAGGGTGGCGGGTGGTAATTATCTGTAATCGTGGCGCCTGGCCATGTCGGAGGTGGTTTCCGGGTGTCGTTACTGGCGTAGTGATGTCGTTTCTCGCTGCCTCAGGGTCGCTGCCAGAGCAGGTCTGCCCCGGCACTGGGTTGATGATCCAAGGGGCAGCACGCCGCCCGGCATCCGTCGGGCGCAACTTTCGGGGAAGCAACGATGAAGATGCGACGACTCTTAAGCGCAGGTGCCGCACTGGCGCTTGCGATGAGCTCCACCCTGGCCAGCGCGGACGGCAATACCCTGAGCATCGGCTACGTCGATGGCTGGTCCGACAGCGTGGCCACTACCCATGTGGCGGCGCAGGTCATCAAGGAAAAACTCGGCTATGACGTCAAGCTGCAAGCGGTCGCGACCGGGATCATGTGGCAGGGCGTGGCCACCGGTAAGCTCGACGCCATGCTCTCGGCCTGGCTGCCGGTGACCCACGGCGAATACTGGACCAAAAACAAGGACAAGGTGGTCGACTACGGCCCCAACTTCAAAGACGCGAAAATCGGCCTGATCGTGCCCGAGTACGTCAAGGCCAAGTCGATTGCCGACCTTAAGGACGACACCAGCTTCAAGAACAAGATCGTCGGCATCGACGCTGGCTCAGGCGTGATGCTCAAGACCGATCAGGCAATCAAGGATTACGGCCTGGGGTACAAGCTGCAAGCCAGCTCCGGCGCGGCGATGATCGCCGAACTGACCCGCGCCGAGGACAAGAAAGAGTCCATCGCCGTGACCGGTTGGGTGCCCCACTGGATGTTCGCCAAGTGGAAGCTGCGCTTTCTCGAAGACCCTAAAGGCGTTTACGGCGCCGCCGAAACCGTCAACAGCATTGGCAGTAAAGGCCTGGAGAAAAAAGCCCCGGAAGTGGCGGCGTTTCTGAAGAAGTTCCAGTGGGCGTCCAAGGATGAAATCGGCGAAGTCATGCTGGCCATCCAGGAAGGCACCAAGCCGGACGTGGCGGCCAAGGCGTGGGTCGCCAAGCACCCTGAACGCGTCGCCGAGTGGTTGAAGTAACCCGCCCGTCTCCGCCTGACCGCCCCGGTGTGCCTGGATGCCACCGGGCTGCGGTTGCAGGTGCATTCCTGGCACCGTGTTGCCAGCCAGCAGAAACCTTCCTGCCATAGCCCCTTCAGGGCTGATCCAAACCTTCCTCCCAGCCCCTTGCTTGCCAAGGCTCTTCTGCCGTGGGCAAGGGCTGTTTCTTCTATGCTCTGTTGGCGTTCTTGCGCCCATTGCCAGTGGGCGACAGCTTCTGGCCTGGGGAGCCTGCTTGCTTCGGCGGATGGTTCTAAGACTAAGGTCGTCTGGAACCAGTTCTACAGCCGCATAGAGTGGGTACGTTCTAACAATAATCTGTGCTGCGAGGATAAAAACAATGAACGACAGCATTTACCTCTCGATTCAAAACAGCCCGCGTTTCAAGGAGCTGGTGAGCAAAAGAGAGCGGTTCGCCTGGATTCTCTCGGCGATCATGCTTGGGCTTTACTCGGGCTTCATCCTGTTGATTGCGTACGGACCCCAGGTATTGGGAGCCAAGATCAGTCCTGAATCATCGATTACCTGGGGCATCCCCATCGGTGTCGGGCTGATTCTCTCGGCCTTTGTCCTGACAGGCATCTACGTTCGCCGCGCCAATGGCGAGTTCGATGACCTGAACAACGCCATTCTCAAGGAGGCTGCACAATGATCCGGCGTCTATTTGCGGCACTCGGGCTTGCGGCCTTCGCTCCTGCGCTTTGGGCAGCCGATGCCCTGACCGGCGAAGTGCATAAACAACCGCTCAACGTTTCAGCCATCCTGATGTTCGTCGCGTTCGTCGGCGCTACCCTGTGCATCACCTACTGGGCTTCCAAGCGCAACAACTCGGCAGCCGACTACTATGCGGCCGGCGGCAAGATCACCGGTTTTCAGAACGGCCTGGCGATTGCCGGTGACTACATGTCGGCGGCGTCCTTCCTGGGTATTTCCGCCCTGGTGTACACCTCCGGCTACGATGGCCTGATCTACTCGATCGGCTTTTTGGTGGGCTGGCCGATCATTCTGTTCCTGATCGCCGAGCGCCTGCGCAACTTGGGCAAGTACACCTTTGCCGACGTGGCGTCCTATCGCTTGGGGCAAACCCAGATCCGCACCCTGTCGGCCTGTGGCTCGCTGGTGGTGGTGGCGTTCTACCTGATCGCGCAAATGGTCGGTGCCGGCAAGCTGATCCAGCTGCTGTTCGGCTTGGACTACCATGTCGCGGTCATTATGGTCGGCATCCTGATGTGCCTGTATGTGCTGTTCGGCGGCATGCTGGCCACCACATGGGTACAGATCATCAAGGCAGTGCTGCTGCTGTCCGGTGCCAGCTTCATGGCCATCATGGTAATGAAGCACGTCAACTTCGACTTCAACGCACTGTTTGCCGAGGCGATCAAGGTTCACCCTAAAGGTGAGGCCATCATGAGCCCCGGCGGCTTGGTGAAGGACCCGATCTCGGCCTTCTCCCTGGGCCTGGCGTTGATGTTCGGTACTGCTGGCCTGCCGCACATCCTGATGCGCTTCTTCACCGTGAGCGATGCGAAAGAAGCGCGTAAGAGCGTGCTGTATGCCACTGGCTTCATTGGCTACTTCTACATCCTGACCTTTATCATCGGTTTCGGCGCGATCCTGCTGGTTAGCACCAACCCGGACTTCAAGGATGCAGCGGGCGCCTTGCTCGGCGGCAACAACATGGCGGCGGTGCACCTGGCCAATGCTGTGGGCGGCAGTATCTTCCTGGGCTTCATCTCGGCCGTTGCGTTCGCCACCATCCTGGCGGTCGTGGCCGGCTTGACCCTGGCAGGTGCCTCGGCGGTGTCCCATGACCTGTACGCCAGCGTCATCAAAAAGGGTAAAGCCAACGACAAAGATGAAATCCGTGTCTCGAAAATCACCACCATTGCTCTCGCAGTGCTGGCGATTGGCCTGGGCATCCTCTTTGAAAGCCAGAACATCGCGTTCATGGTAGGCCTGGCGTTCTCCATCGCGGCAAGCTGCAACTTCCCGGTACTGCTGCTCTCGATGTACTGGAAGAAACTGACCACCCGCGGCGCCATGATCGGCGGCTGGCTGGGCCTGGTGAGTGCGGTAGGCCTGATGGTGCTTGGCCCGACCATCTGGGTGCAGATCCTGCACCACGAAAAAGCGATCTTCCCTTACGAGTACCCAGCGCTGTTCTCGATGATTATTGCCTTCGTCGGGATCTGGTTCTTCTCCATCACCGACAAGTCCAAGGCTGCGGATAACGAGCGGGCGCTGTTCTTCCCGCAGTTCGTGCGTTCGCAGACGGGCCTGGGGGCGAGCGGGGCGGTCAGCCATTGAGGCAGCTGCGAGCTTGAAGCTTCAAGCGGCAAGCTAGAAGCGGTGTTGTAAAGAAGTACCCCTGCTCAGAGGCAGGGGTATTTTTTTGGGTGGCTGAAAGCTTGTAGCGGCAAGCGGTGTTGTGGGGTGAGGTGCACTTGCGTAGAGGCTGGCGTATTTGGTTGAGGCTTTCAGCTTGCAGCTCAAGGCTGCGTTGTGTAGCGAGGTGTCCCTTGCGCAACGGCCGACGCCTTTATTTGGGGCTTAGAGCTTGAGACTTGCCGCTTGCTGCTCCTAACCCCCAGGCAAAAAAAACGGCCTCATCAAGAGGCCGTTTCAATTTGCTTGGGTGTTAGTGCCGATCTTCGAGCTTGGTGATGTCACGCGACTCATAGCCGGTGTACAACTGGCGCGGGCGGCCGATCTTGTACGGGCTGGAGAGCATTTCCTTCCAGTGCGAGATCCAGCCGACGGTACGCGCCAGGGCGAAGATCACGGTGAACATGCTGGTTGGAATGCCGATCGCCTTGAGGATGATCCCCGAGTAGAAGTCAACGTTAGGGTAGAGCGAGCGTTCGATGAAGTACGGGTCGGTCAGGGCGATCTCTTCCAGGCGCATGGCCAGTTGGAGTTGCGGATCGTTGTTGATCCCCAGTTCGCGCAGGACTTCGTCGCAGGTCTGCTTCATTACGGTGGCACGCGGGTCACGGTTCTTGTAGACGCGGTGCCCGAAGCCCATCAACTTGAACGGATCGTTCTTGTCCTTGGCCTTGGCGATGAACTTGTCGATGTTCGAGACATCGCCGATTTCATCGAGCATGGTCAATACTGCTTCGTTCGCACCGCCGTGGGCAGGGCCCCAGAGCGCGGCGATACCGGCGGCGATGCAGGCGAACGGGTTGGCGCCCGAGGAGCCTGCCAGGCGCACGGTGGAGGTCGACGCGTTCTGCTCGTGGTCGGCGTGGAGGATGAAGATCCGGTCCATGGCCTTGGCGAGTACCGGGCTGATCGGTTTGATCTCGCACGGGGTGTTGAACATCATGTGCAGGAAGTTTTCGGCGTAGGTCAGGTCGTTGCGCGGGTACATCATGGGCTGGCCCATGGAGTACTTGTAGACCATCGCGGCCAGGGTGGGCATCTTGGCAACCAGGCGGATCGCGGAGATTTCGCGATGCTGCGGGTTATTGATGTCCAGGGAGTCGTGGTAGAAGGCCGACAGGGCGCCGACTACGCCGCACATGACGGCCATCGGGTGGGCGTCGCGGCGAAAGCCGTTGAAGAAGGTCTTCAACTGCTCGTGGACCATGGTGTGGTTCTTCACGGTGCTGACGAACTGGGCTTTCTGTTCTGCGGTCGGCAATTCGCCGTTGAGCAGCAGGTAGCAGGTTTCCAGGTAGTCCGACTTCTCGGCGAGTTGTTCGATCGGGTAGCCACGGTGCAACAGGATGCCGTTGTCGCCGTCGATGTAGGTGATCTTCGACTCGCACGAGGCAGTCGACATGAACCCTGGGTCAAAGGTGAAGCGGCCCGTGGCCGTCAAGCCCCGAACGTCGATTACATCAGGACCAACGGTGCCGGTTAAAATGGGCAGCTCGACGGGGGCTGCGCCCTCGATGATCAACTGCGCTTTTTTGTCAGCCATGTGGCCTCCTATTTATGCTTCAAATCATCAGACAGACCCCCCACGCAGGGCCCGCACCACTATATTGATATAAATTCGAATGTCAATTTGCCTAAAGTCTTGCCCCAGAAGGCTTTAACCGTACTTTTTCCTCGAAATTACCCGCCATTTACGCCTTTTATACGGCTTGCGCAATGCGCTATTAGGGTGAGGACAGCGCGTTGTCATTAGTAGCCTAACTGTCTATACTCGGCCTCCGACCGCCAGGGGCTTTTGGGCCTGTTTTGATGGGGGTCGCATCCCTGGGTGGTGGTTACCTGACCAGTGCACTCCCCAACAACTTTGCCCTGATTGTTAGGGGCTCTTCAGTGTGAAAAAAAAGCCGTGAATAGCCAACGACCTGTAAACCTAGACCTAAGGACCATCAAACTCCCCATCACCGGCGTTACGTCATTTCTTCACCGTGTATCCGGCATCATCCTCTTCCTGGGCCTTGGCATCATGCTTTACGCATTGGGCAAATCCCTGGGTTCCGAGGAAGGCTATGCCGAGGTGAAGGCTTGCTTGACCAATCCGCTGGCCAAGTTCGTAGCATGGGGCCTTCTGTCCGCTCTGCTTTATCACCTGGTTGCCGGTGTGCGCCACTTGATTATGGACATGGGCATCGGTGAGACGCTGGAAGGCGGCCGCCTGGGCTCGAAAATCATCATCGCCATTTCCGTGGTGCTGATCGTTCTGGCAGGAGTTTGGATATGGTAACCAGCGTTACGAACCTTTCGCGTTCGGGCCTCTATGACTGGATGGCGCAGCGTGTGTCTGCGGTCGTTCTCGCGGCTTATTTCATTTTCCTGATCGGATACCTCATTGCGAACCCTGGCATTGGCTACGCCCAATGGCACGGCCTGTTCGCAAACAACGGGATGCGTATCTTCAGTCTGCTGGCCCTGGTGGCCCTGGGCGCTCACGCCTGGGTCGGCATGTGGACCATCGCGACCGACTACCTGACGCCGATGGCGCTGGGCAAGTCCGCGACCGCAGTACGTTTCCTCTTCCAGGCAGTCTGCGGCGTTGCGATGTTCGCGTACTTCGTCTGGGGTGTGCAGATTCTTTGGGGTATCTGATTCATGGCTAACATTCCAACCATTTCCTTCGACGCCATCATCATTGGCGGCGGCGGCGCCGGCATGCGCGCAGCGCTGCAGCTGGCACAAGGTGGTCACAAGACTGCCGTTATCACCAAGGTGTTCCCGACCCGTTCGCACACTGTGTCGGCCCAGGGCGGCATCACCTGCGCCATCGCTTCCGCCGATCCGAATGACGACTGGCGCTGGCACATGTACGACACCGTCAAAGGTTCCGACTACATCGGTGACCAGGACGCTATCGAATACATGTGCCAGGAAGGCCCTGCCGCGGTTTTCGAGCTGGACCACATGGGTCTGCCGTTCTCTCGTACCGAGCAGGGGCGTATCTACCAGCGTCCGTTCGGCGGTCAGTCCAAGGACTACGGCAAGGGCGGCCAGGCTGCTCGTACGTGCGCCGCTTCCGACCGTACCGGTCACGCGCTGTTGCATACCCTTTATCAGGGCAACCTGAAAGCGGGTACCACGTTCCTGAACGAGTACTACGCCGTCGACCTGGTGAAGAACCAGGACGGCGCGTTCGTCGGTGTGATCGCAATCTGCATCGAAACTGGCGAAACCACCTACATCCGTGCCAAGGCTACCGTACTGGCCACGGGCGGCGCGGGCCGCATCTATGCGTCCACCACCAACGCCCTGATTAACACCGGCGACGGCGTGGGCATGGCCTTGCGTGCTGGCGTGCCGGTGCAGGACATCGAAATGTGGCAGTTCCACCCGACCGGCATCGCCGGCGCCGGTGTACTGGTGACCGAAGGTTGCCGCGGTGAAGGTGGCTACCTGATTAACAAGCACGGCGAGCGTTTCATGGAGCGTTATGCTCCGAACGCGAAGGACCTTGCCGGTCGTGACGTGGTTGCTCGCTCGATGGTTAAAGAAATCATCGCCGGCAACGGTTGCGGTCCGAATGGCGACCACGTGATGCTCAAACTCGACCACTTGGGCGAGGAAGTGCTGCACAGCCGTCTGCCAGGTATCTGCGAACTGTCGAAGACATTCGCCCACGTTGACCCGGTGGTTGCGCCGGTTCCGGTTGTTCCGACTTGCCACTATATGATGGGCGGCGTTGCCACCAACATTCATGGCCAGGCGATCACCCAGAACGACGAAGGCGTGGACCAGATCATCCCAGGCCTGTTCGCGGTAGGCGAAGTGGCGTGCGTATCGGTTCACGGTGCCAATCGTCTGGGCGGCAACTCGCTGCTCGACCTGGTGGTGTTCGGCCGTGCTGCTGGCCTGCACCTGGAAAAAGCCCTGACCGAAGGCATCGAGTACGACGACGCCACCGACGCCGACATCACGGCGGCCCTGGCGCGCCTGTCCGCTCTGAACGAGCGCACCGATGGCGAAGACGTAGCAACCCTGCGTCGCGAGCTGCAAAACTGCATGCAGAACTACTTCGGTGTGTTCCGTACCGGCGAATACATGCAGAAGGGTATTGCCCAACTGGCAGATCTGCGTGTGCGTATTGCCAACGTGAAGATCAACGACAAGTCCCAGGCCTTCAACACCGCGCGTATCGAAGCTCTGGAGCTGCAGAACCTGCTGGAAGTGGCCGAAGCTACCGCCATCGCCGCAGAAGTGCGTAAAGAGTCCCGCGGCGCTCACGCCCGTGAAGACTTTGAAGACCGTGACGACGAAAACTGGCTGTGCCACACCCTGTACTTCCCGGGTGACAAGCGCGTGACCAAGCGTGCTGTGAACTTCTCGCCGAAGACTGTTCCGACTTTTGAACCTAAGATTCGGACTTATTAAGGGTGGCCGCCATGTTGAAAGTCAGTGTTTATCGCTACAACCCCGATCAGGACGCTTCGCCGTTCATGCAGGAATTTTCGGTCGATACCGGTGGTAAAGACCTGATGGTGCTGGACGTGCTGGCCCTCATCAAAGAGCAGGACGAGGGTTTCTCCTATCGTCGCTCTTGCCGTGAAGGTGTCTGCGGTTCTGACGGCATGAACATCAACGGCAAGAACGGCCTGGCGTGCATCACGCCGCTGTCCGCCGTGGTCAAGGGTAACAAGCTGATCGTTCGTCCTCTGCCAGGTTTGCCGATTATTCGTGACCTGGTCGTCGATATGAGCATCTTCTACAAGCAATACGAGAAGGTTAAGCCTTACCTGCAGAACGACACGCCGGCTCCGGCCATCGAACGTCTGCAGTCTCCGGAAGAGCGTGAAAAGCTCGATGGTCTGTACGAGTGCATCCTGTGCGCCTGCTGCTCGACCTCGTGCCCATCCTTCTGGTGGAACCCGGACAAGTTCCTGGGCCCGGCCGCTTTGCTGCAAGCCTACCGCTTCCTGGCAGACAGCCGTGACACCCAGACGTCCGAACGTCTGGCTTCACTGGACGACCCGTTCAGCGTATTCCGCTGCCGCGGGATCATGAACTGCGTCAACGTATGTCCCAAAGGCCTGAACCCGACTAAGGCCATCGGTCACATCCGTAACATGCTGCTGCAGAGCGGCGTGTGATACAGCTGCAGTACCCGTAACACCGTTGTACCCGTAGATGCTACGGCGCAGGCTTCAACCGGCGCCGTAGTTTTAACCTGAACAGCAGCCTAAAAGGCCGCGGTTCTTATTTTGAAGAAATGAGACAAGCAGGGGCATCCGGGCTGGTACCCGGACTATCAGCGTGATCCTAAGTGGCTTGTTTTGGTCGCTGCACTCGGACTTCTGCAAGTTTGCTCGGTGTCTTCGCCGGTGGTGTTCCCCTAACCGAGGGTGACCAAGCATGCAAGAAAGCGTGATGCAGCGCATGTGGAACAGCGCCTACCTATCCGGTAGTAACGCTGCCTATGTGGAAGAGCTCTACGAGCTCTACCTGCACGACCCTAACGCTGTGCCAGAAGAGTGGCGCACCTATTTTCAGAAGTTGCCTGCTGATGGCAACACTGCCACCGATGTTTCGCACTCGACAATTCGCGATCATTTCGTCTTGCTGGCAAAGAACCAGCGCCGCGCCCAACCGGTTTCCGCCGGCAGCGTGAGCAGTGAGCACGAGAAGAAGCAAGTTGAAGTGCTGCGACTGATCCAGGCCTACCGTATGCGTGGCCACCAGGCAGCCCAGCTTGATCCGCTGGGGCTGTGGCAGCGTCCTGCACCTGCAGACCTGTCGATCAATCACTACGGCTTGACCAATGCCGATCTTGATACGACCTTCCGTGCCGGAGACCTGTTCATCGGCAAAGAGGAAGCGAGCCTACGCGAAATTCACGAAGCGTTGCAGCAGACATATTGCCGCACCATCGGCGCTGAATTTACGCACATCGTCGATTCCGAGCAGCGCCAGTGGTTCCAGCAGCGTCTGGAAAGCGTGCGCGGCCGTCCGACCTTCTCCGCGGACATCAAGAGCCACCTGCTCGAGCGCGTTACGGCCGCTGAAGGCCTGGAAAAGTACCTGGGCACCAAGTACCCGGGCACCAAGCGTTTCGGTCTGGAAGGCGGCGAGAGCCTGATTCCGTTGCTCGACGAGTTGATCCAGCGTTCCGGTTCCTACGGCACCAAGGAAATCGTCATCGGCATGGCCCACCGTGGCCGTCTGAACGTACTGGTCAACACCTTCGGCAAGAACCCGCGTGAGCTGTTCGACGAATTCGAAGGCAAGAAAAAGGTTGAGTTGGGTTCCGGTGACGTCAAGTATCACCAGGGCTTCTCGTCCAACGTCATGACTGCCGGCGGCGAAGTCCACCTGGCAATGGCGTTCAACCCTTCCCACTTGGAAATCGTTTCGCCGGTGGTTGAAGGTTCCGTGCGTGCCCGCCAGGATCGTCGCAACGATCCGACTGGGGAAAAGGTCCTGCCGATTTCCATCCACGGTGACGCTGCATTCGCAGGTCAGGGCGTGGTCATGGAAACCTTCCAGATGTCGCAGACACGCGGCTTCAAGACGGGCGGCACGATCCACCTGGTCATCAACAACCAGGTCGGCTTCACCATCAGCAACCCGCTGGACTCGCGCTCCACCGAGTACGCCACCGACGTTGCGAAGATGATTCAGGCGCCGATCCTGCACGTTAACGGTGATGATCCGGAAGCTGTGCTGTTCGTGACCCAGCTCGCCATCGACTACCGCATGCAGTACAAGCGCGACGTGGTGATCGACCTGGTTTGCTACCGTCGTCGCGGCCACAACGAAGCGGACGAACCTAGCGGCACCCAGCCTCTGATGTACCAGCAGATCAGCAAACAGCGCACCACCCGTGAGCTGTACGCCGATCACCTGACCCAGAGCGGCGTCCTGGACATCGAGCGCGTGCAAGCGAAGATCGACGAATACCGCAACGCGCTGGATAACGGCCTGCATGTGGTAAAAAGCCTGGTCAAAGAGCCGAACAAAGAGTTGTTCGTGGACTGGCGCCCGTACCTGGGCCACGCCTGGACTGCGCGTCACGACACCCGTTTCGACCTCAAGACCCTGCAAGAGCTGTCCGCCAAGCTGCTGGAAATCCCGGAAGGCTTCGTAGTCCAGCGCCAGGTCGCGAAGATCTACGAAGACCGTCAGAAAATGCAAGCCGGCGGCCTGCCGATCAACTGGGGTTATGCCGAAACCATGGCATACGCGACCCTGGCGTTTGAAGGTCACCCGATCCGCATGACTGGCCAGGACATTGGCCGCGGTACGTTCTCGCACCGTCACGCCGTGTTGCACAACCAGAAAGACGCGGGCACCTACATCCCGCTGCAGAACCTGTACAAAGGCCAGCCACGTTTCGACCTGTACGATTCGTTCCTGTCCGAAGAAGCCGTACTGGCATTTGAATACGGTTACTCGACCACCACGCCTAATGCGTTGGTGATCTGGGAAGCCCAGTTCGGTGACTTCGCCAACGGCGCCCAAGTGGTGATCGACCAATTCATCACCAGCGGCGAGCACAAGTGGGGCCGTCTCTGCGGTCTGACCATGTTGTTGCCGCACGGTTATGAAGGTCAGGGGCCGGAACACTCCTCGGCCCGTCTGGAGCGTTACCTGCAGTTGTGCGCCGAGCACAACATCCAGGTGTGCATGCCGACCACTCCGGCCCAGATCTACCACTTGCTGCGTCGCCAGGTGATTCGCCCGCTGCGCAAGCCGCTGGTAGTCCTGACTCCTAAGTCGCTGCTGCGCCATAAACTGGCCATCTCGACCCTGGAAGATCTCGCGGAAGGTTCGTTCCAGACCGTTATCCCGGAAATCGACGCCCAGGACCCGAAAAAGGTCGAGCGCGTTGTGCTCTGCAGCGGCAAGGTCTACTACGACCTCCTCGAAAAACGCCGCGCCGAAGGTCGTGACGACATCGCCATCGTGCGTCTTGAGCAGTTGTACCCATTCCCTGAGGACGACCTGATCGAAGTCCTGGCTCCTTATTCCAACCTCAAACACATCGTTTGGTGTCAGGAAGAGCCGATGAACCAGGGTGCCTGGTACTGCAGCCAGCACCACATGCGCCGCATCATCAGTGGTCACAACAAGTCGCTCGTACTCGAGTACGCGGGCCGTGACGCTTCTGCTGCACCTGCTTGTGGTTATGCATCGATGCACGCTGAGCAGCAGGAAAAACTCCTGCAAGATGCCTTTACTGTTTAACGCCTTCGCGCTGACTGAAACCGAATTTTAAGGACCCACAGATAATGGCTATCGAAATCAAAGCCCCGTCATTCCCGGAATCGGTTGCCGATGGCACCGTTGCCACCTGGCACAAAAAACCAGGCGACGCTGTAAAGCGTGACGACCTGATCGTCGACATCGAGACCGACAAGGTTGTACTGGAAGTGTTGGCCGAAGCCGACGGCGTCCTGGGTGCCATCGTTGCCGAAGAGGGCGCTACCGTCCTCTCTAACCAGGTACTGGGTTCGATCGAGGCGGGCGGTGTTGCCGCGGCTCCCGCAGCCGCTGCTGCCGCTCCTGCACAGGCCGCTGCGCCTGCTGCCGGTGGTGAAGACGATCCTGTTGCCGCACCTGCTGCGCGCAAGCTGGCTGAAGAAAGCGGTATCAACATTGCTTCCGTTGCCGGCACCGGCAAAGGTGGTCGTGTGACCAAGGAAGACGTCGTTGCAGCCGTTGCGGCCAAGAAAGCCGCCCCGGCCGCCGCACCTGCCAAGGCTGCTGCGCCTGCCGCCGCTGCCCCGGTGTTCGCTGCCGGTGATCGCGTCGAGAAGCGTGTTCCGATGACCCGCGTTCGCGCCACCGTGGCCAAGCGCCTGGTTGAAGCCCAGTCGAACATGGCGATGCTGACTACCTTCAACGAAGTCGACATGACCGAAGTCATGGCCCTGCGTTCGAAGTACAAGGACCTGTTCGAGAAGTCCCACAACGGCGTACGCCTGGGCTTCATGTCGTTCTTCGTGAAAGCTGCCACCGAAGCGCTGAAACGCTTCCCGGCAGTCAACGCTTCGATCGATGGCGGCGATATCGTCTACCACGGCTATGCCGACGTCGGTGTTGCGGTTTCCAGCGATCGCGGTCTGGTTGTACCGGTTCTGCGTAACGCCGAACTGATGAGCCTGGCTGAAATCGAAGGTGGCATCGCCACTTTCGGTAAGAAGGCTCGCGACGGTAAGCTGTCGATGGACGAAATGACCGGTGGTACTTTCACCATCACCAACGGTGGTACATTCGGCTCGATGATGTCGACCCCGATCGTCAACCCGCCGCAAGCAGCGATCCTGGGTATGCACAACATCCTGCAACGCCCTATGGCGATCAATGGTCAGGTCGTGATCCGTCCGATGATGTACCTGGCCCTGTCCTACGATCACCGTTTGATCGATGGTAAAGAAGCCGTGACTTTCCTGGTAACCATCAAGAACCTGCTGGAAGACCCGGCTCGCTTGCTCCTGGATATCTGATAGAAGCAGCGTCAAGTTGCGAGCTGCAGGCTGTAAGAAAAATCAGCTTGGCTTGCAGCTTGACGCTAAAGCTTGTCGCTAAATAGAGGATCTATTTTCATGTCTCAGAAATTTGACGTTGTAGTGATTGGTGCGGGCCCTGGCGGCTACGTCGCGGCCATCAAGGCTGCGCAACTGGGCCTCACGACTGCCTGCATCGAGAAATACACCGACAAGGAAGGCAAGCTGGCGTTGGGCGGCACTTGCCTGAACGTAGGTTGCATTCCTTCCAAGGCGCTGCTGGACAGCTCCTGGAAATTCCACGAAGCCCAGGATGGTTTTGCCATCCACGGTATCAATCACGCAGGCGTGACCATGGACGTTGCTGCCATGGTTGGCCGCAAGGCAAATATCGTCAAAGGCCTGACCTCCGGCGTTGCGACCCTGTTCAAAGCCAATGGCGTGACTTCCCTGCAAGGCCACGGCAAGTTGCTGGCCGGCAAGAAAGTCGAGCTGACCAAGCCTGACGGTTCGGTTGAAGTGATCGAAGCCGAGCACGTGATCCTGGCCTCTGGCTCGCGTCCGATCGACATTCCACCAGCTCCAGTGGACAACAACGTCATCGTTGATTCCACCGGTGCCCTGGAATTCCAGGCCGTGCCAAAACGCCTGGGCGTGATCGGCGCTGGCGTGATTGGCCTGGAACTGGGTTCCGTCTGGTCCCGTCTGGGCGCGCAAGTGACTGTCCTGGAAGCCCTGGATACCTTCTTGATGGCTGCCGACACCGCTGTGTCCAAAGAAGCCCTGAAAACCCTGACCAAACAAGGTCTGGACATCAAGCTGGGCGCTCGCGTCACCGGCTCCAAGGTCAACGGCGAAGAAGTCGTGGTGACCTACACCGACGCCAACGGCGAACAGACCATCACCTTCGACAAGCTGATCGTAGCCGTTGGTCGCCGTCCGGTGACCACCGATCTGCTGGCGGCTGACAGCGGTGTGACCATCGACGAACGTGGCTTCATCTTCGTTGACGACCAGTGCGCGACCAGCGTTCCTGGCGTCTACGCGATCGGCGATGTGGTGCGCGGCATGATGCTGGCGCACAAGGCTTCCGAAGAAGGCATCATGGTGGCCGAGCGCATCAAGGGCCACAAAGCCCAGATGAACTACGACCTGATCCCTTCGGTTATCTACACCCATCCGGAAATCGCATGGGTCGGTAAAACCGAGCAAGCCTTGAAAGCTGAAGGCGTTGAAGTTAACGTCGGCACCTTTCCGTTCGCCGCCAGTGGCCGTGCCATGGCAGCCAACGACACCGGTGGTTTTGTCAAAGTCATCGCCGACGCCAAGACCGACCGCGTACTGGGTGTTCACGTGATCGGCCCGGGCGCTGCAGAACTGGTTCAGCAGGGCGCTATCGGTATGGAATTCGGCACCAGTGCCGAGGATATCGGCATGATGGTCTTCTCCCATCCGACCCTGTCCGAAGCGTTGCACGAAGCCGCGTTGGCGGTGAATGGCCAAGCCATCCACATCGCCAACCGCAAGAAACGCTAAGCAAGATAATAAGAAACCACGGCGGTTGCCCGTCGTGAGCCTTGCGCGCAAGACTCACCGCGGAATGTCCGCTGGACGCAGCCTTGTGTAGTTTCACCGACTGCCCGGCCTTCGGGTGGGGCAGGCGATGAAACTGCGCAAGCAGCAGTCACAGGTGGTGCGGCACTTATGAAAGTGCAGCGCCGAATGCGCAGTACCTAACGAAGACGGTAATAAGCATGAATCTTCACGAGTATCAGGGTAAGCAGCTGTTCGCTGAATACGGCCTGCCAGTATCCCAGGGTTTTGCAGTAGACACTCCGGAAGCGGCAGCAGAAGCTTGCGACAAAATCGGCGGCACCGAGTGGGTTGTCAAAGCCCAGGTCCACGCTGGTGGTCGCGGTAAAGCGGGCGGCGTAAAGCTGGTTCGCAGCAAAGAAGACGCCAAAGCATTCGCTCAACAGTGGTTGGGCAAGCGTCTGGTGACTTACCAGACTGACGCCAACGGCCAGCCAGTCACCAAGATCCTGGTTGAATCGTGCACTGATATCGCCAAAGAGCTGTACCTGGGCGCTGTCGTTGACCGTTCGAGCCGTCGCATCGTGTTCATGGCTTCCACCGAAGGTGGCGTGGACATCGAGAAAATCGCTCACGACACCCCTGAGAAAATCCTCAAGGCCACCATCGATCCACTGGTCGGCGCTCAGCCGTTCCAGGGTCGCGAGCTGGCTTTCCAGCTGGGCCTGGAAGGCAAGCAAGTTGCTCAGTTCGCCAAGATCTTCGTTGGTCTGGCCAAGCTGTTCCAGGATCACGATCTGGCCCTGCTGGAAGTGAACCCGCTGGTTATCAAGGCTGATGGCGACCTGCACTGCCTCGATGCCAAGATCAACATCGACGCCAACGCAATGTACCGCCAGCCTAAGCTGAAGACTTTCCACGATCCGTCGCAGGACGATCCGCGCGAAGCGCACGCTGCCAAGTTCGAGCTGAACTACGTAGCGCTGGAAGGCAACATCGGTTGCATGGTCAACGGTGCTGGCCTGGCCATGGGCACCATGGACATCGTCAACCTGCATGGCGGCAAGCCAGCCAACTTCCTCGACGTGGGCGGCGGCGCTACCAAGGAACGCGTTACCGAAGCGTTCAAGATCATCCTGTCCGACGCTAACGTCGCTGCAGTACTGGTCAACATCTTCGGCGGCATCGTTCGTTGCGACATGATTGCCGAAGGCATCATCGGTGCAGTGAAAGAAGTCGGCGTGAAAATCCCGGTTGTTGTTCGCCTTGAAGGCAACAACGCTGAACTGGGCGCTAAAGTACTGGCAGAAAGCGGTTTGAACATCATCGCTGCTACCAGCCTGACCGACGCTGCTCAACAAGTCGTCAAAGCTGCGGAGGGCAAATAATGAGCGTCCTGATTAACAAAGACACCAAGGTTATCTGCCAGGGCATCACCGGTTCCCAGGGTAGCTTCCACACCCAGCAAGCCCTCGAATACGGCACCAAGATGGTTGGCGGCGTGACTCCAGGCAAAGGCGGCACCGAACACCTGGGCCTGCCAGTGTTCAACACCGTGAAAGACGCTGTAGCAGCCACTGGCGCAACCGCCAGCGTGATCTACGTTCCAGCTCCTTTCTGCAAGGACTCCATCCTTGAAGCGGCGTTCGGCGGCATCAAGCTGATCGTGTGCATCACCGAAGGCATTCCTACCCTGGACATGCTGGATGCCAAGGTCAAGTGCGACGAACTGGGCGTGGTCCTGATCGGCCCTAACTGCCCAGGTGTCATCACCCCGGGCGAATGCAAGATTGGCATCATGCCAGGTCACATTCACTTGCCAGGCAAGGTCGGTATCGTTTCCCGTTCCGGCACCCTGACCTACGAAGCTGTGAAGCAGACTACTGACGCCGGTTTCGGTCAGTCGACTTGCGTCGGCATCGGCGGTGACCCGATCCCAGGCTCGAACTTCATCGACATCCTGAAACTGTTCCAGGAAGACCCGAAGACCGAAGCGATCGTGATGATCGGTGAGATCGGCGGTTCGGCTGAAGAAGAAGCGGCTGCCTACATCAAGGCAAACGTGACCAAGCCGGTTGTTTCCTACATCGCTGGTGTGACTGCCCCTGCGGGCAAGCGCATGGGCCATGCGGGCGCAATCATCTCCGGCGGCAAAGGCACTGCAGACGAGAAGTTTGCTGCCCTGGAAGACGCCGGCGTGAAAACCGTGCGTTCGCTGGCAGACATCGGCAAGGCACTGTCCGAGCTGACTGGCTGGGCGATCAAGTAAGAGCCGCCGCAAGCTGCCAGTTTTAAGCTGTAAGAGAAGAGCGTTCGTTCTCTGAGTTGCAGCTTGTAGCGCTCTACTACAAAGGCCACCCCTCGGGGTGGCCTTTGTGCTTCAAGCGCAGGCGTAAGCGGCAAGTTTTGAGCTGCAAGAGAAAAGCACACGGGCATGGTTGCCGGTTGTAGCGAGTCACGTGCTGCTGCTTTTACAAGAACACGACATTGAGATGTCGTTTATCGGACAGTGCGCCCCCTAACAGTGCGTTTATCACGCAATTTCTGTACGCTAGCCGCCTCTTTATGCGTCTGCTCCCCACAAGGAAGTGCCGCGCTAAACGGGTCAGTCCCAAACGGACCGACAGCATTTCCCTCATCCATAGGGAAGTCCCTCTCTAAATTCCGATTCAGTAGTGTGGTATTTCCCTAAATGAAAGTGTTGAAAGGCCAGGACATCCTGGCACTTGGTTTTATGACCTTTGCCCTCTTCGTGGGCGCCGGCAACATCATCTTCCCGCCTATCGTTGGTTTGCAGTCCGGGCCTCATGTCTGGATGGCGGCGTTGGGCTTTCTGATTACCGCCGTGGGCCTACCGGTGATTACCGTCGTGGCCTTGGCCAAGGTCGGCGGCGCGATGGACGCGCTGAGTAGCCCCATCGGTAAACTGGCCGGCGGCATCCTGGCGGCGGCATGCTACCTGGCGGTCGGCCCGCTGTTCGCTACTCCGCGCACGGCCACGGTGTCCTTTGAAGTGGGCCTGGCGCCGCTGACCGGTGAGAGCCCATTGGCGCTGTTCCTCTATAGCTCCGTGTACTTCTTGCTGGTGTTCTTCATCTCCCTGTACCCGGGCCGTCTGCTCGATACTGTCGGGCGTTTCCTGGCACCTTTGAAGATCATTGCCCTCGCAGCCCTGGGGATCGCCGCGTTTGCCCTGCCGGCCGGGAATGTTGGCACCGCCACCCCTGAATACGTCGCCGCACCGTTCTCTCAAGGGTTCATCAGTGGCTACCTGACCATGGATACCCTGGGCGCACTGGTATTCGGCATCGTCATCGTCAACGCCATTCGTTCCCGTGGCGTCGATTCGCCGGCGCTGATTACCCGCTACGCCATCATTGCTGGCCTGATTGCTGGCGTGGGCCTGGCGTTGGTGTACATCAGCCTGTTCCGCCTGGGTTCGGGCAGCCATGAAGTGGCGGCCGGTGCCACTAATGGCGCGGCGGTACTGCATGCCTATGTGCAGCACACTTTCGGTTCCCTGGGCAGCGGTTTCCTTGCTGTGCTGATTTCCCTGGCCTGTCTGGTGACCGCCGTGGGCCTGACCTGCGCCTGCGCCGAATACTTCAGCCGCGTGCTACCGCTGTCGTACAAAACACTGGTGGTGATCCTCGCTGCGTTCTCGCTGCTGGTTTCCAACCTGGGCCTGACCAAGTTGATCGCGTTCTCGATCCCGGTGCTGACCGCCATTTACCCGCCGTGCATCGTGCTGGTGGCCTTGAGCTTCTGCAAAGACTTCTGGCAGGAGCAGGGCCGCATTGTCGGCCCGGTGATGCTGGTGTCGTTCCTGTTCGGCCTGATCGATGCCCTCAAGGGGGCGGGCCTGGCGGGTTGGTTGCCGGCCAAGTTGAGCAACCTGCCGCTGGCCGAGCAAGGCCTGGCCTGGCTGGTGCCGTGTGTCTTCACCCTGATGCTGGCCGTAGTCTGCGACCGACTGCTGGGCAAGCGCAGCGAAGCCATCGCGTAGATCTGCCGGCCCGCCACAAGCGCGCCGAGCCGTACTGAAATGCCCCGCATCAATCGATGCGGGGCATTTTTTATGGGCGCGTGGTCGTGTCTTTTTTCGTGGGCTAACGTCGAAGGTCTGTCTGTCGGCACCGGAAGCTGCCTGGGGCCGGCCAGATTTATATTCGCCAACGTCTCACAGGGAATTGCATGTCGTTTATCCAGGCCAATCTGACCCACCTTCTCGCCGCCCTCTGGTTTGTCATCTGTTGGGGCGGGTATACCCGTTACGCCACCTGGAAGGGCCGCGACACCGCGTGCCTGGCCAGTGTCCTGCATCTGTACCGCGAAGACTGGATGCGCCGCATGCTGTTGCGTGACAACCGCATCGCCGATGCCAGCGTGATCGGCAATCTGGAGCGCAACGCCTCATTCTTCGCCTCCAGCACGCTAATTATCCTGGCGGGCATTCTGACTGTACTGGGGGCTTCCGAGCGCGCCGTATCGTTATTGGCGGACATTCCGATGGTGCAGCAGGCGTCCCAGGGCATGTCCGAGATCAAGCTGCTGTGCCTGGCGATGGTCTTCGTCTACGCCTTTTTCACCTTTAGCTGGTGCATGCGTCAGTACAACTTCGCGGCGATTCTGGTAGGTTCCGCACCCATGATCGGCGAACGCCATGTCTCCGAGCAGGAGCGCAAGGCGTTCGCGTCGCGGGCTGCCCGTGTGATCTCCATGGCTGCCAACCAGTTCAACTTTGGCCTGCGTTCCTATTACTTCGGCATGACCATGCTGGCCTGGTTCGTCAGCCCTTGGTTGTTCATGTTGATGAGTACGGGGGTGGTGCTGGTGCTCTATCGCCGCGAGTTTCATTCCGACGTTCTTGAAGTCATGGTCTATACCCCTACAGAGGCGCCCTTGCCTGATGCCAATAAAGAGGTGAATTAATGAGTATCCCGTTCTGGTGCGTGTTTATCAGTGCGTTGTTGATCTTCGTGGCCCGCATGCCGGTGGCCAAGGCGATGAAAGAGCAGGGCGGCTACAACAACCACCTGCCACGCCAGCAACAGGCGCAGTTGACCGGGTTCGGCGCCCGCGCCGTGGCGGCCCATCAAAACAGTTTCGAGGCGTTCATCCTGTTTTCCGTCGGCGTGTTGATGGCGCACACCACCCAGACCGCCGGTTGGCTGATCGATAGCCTGGCGATCATCTTTGTCATTGCGCGGGTTGTTTATTTGCTGTGCTACTGGGCTGACTTGGCATGGCAGCGCAGCCTGGTGTGGTTTGTCGGTTTAGTGTGTTCATTGTTGTTGATGCTCAGCCCGACCTTTCGCACTGTGTTGCTCTAGTTAAATCCCAGGCAAAAGAAAACCCGCACTTGGCGGGTTTCTTTTTGCAGCGCTAAAACCCGATTAGTTGGTTTTAGGGGCTTCGGCAGGGGCGGCCGGAGCGGCTTCTTCTGCGGCGGCCTTGTTCGATTCAGCCTGATCTTTGGCGGCTTCGACGTTTTCTTTCGCGGCCTCGTTCACTTTATCCTGAGCTTCGTTCATTTTTTGCTGGGCTTGCTCAGCATGTTGGTTGGCATCTTGAGCTTTGTCCTCGGATTTTTTATCGCAGGCAGCGAGACCGAGGGAAGCGGTCAACATCAAGGCAATAGCTAAAGTCTTACGCATGGGGTGTTTCTCCTTATTGAAGATATCTTCTGGCCTTTCGAGCACGGCTGCGCAGGTTAAGTTCCAGAAACCTGCAGATATATTAACTTCTTATTTCATGGAACTAACGGCCTGTGCGTTGATTGCCCTCATTCGATATTCAGCCAGCGAGTAAACCCATGGTGCCTGAATTCATAGAATAAGCGCAACGCTTGAAACGAGAGGCAGAGAGCCAGCCACCGGTAGAATCCAGGCTCTCACACCGAAGGATTCAAGCGCAGATGACTACGCATTACCGGCAGCTGACTCA